>JAFTMP010000253.1 GCA_017452335.1 Clostridia bacterium | reverse complement strand
CGGCAACAGATCCCAACAGCGGCTATCGGGTGGAGCTGATCTTTGAAAACGCTTATCTAGCAAGCACCATTGTGAGCTGCTTGATAAATACGGACTTTCGCCCAAATACACCACCCGCAAGACCAGCCACGTGGTCTACATCAAGGAAAGTGAAAACGTGGAGGATTTTTTGACCACCATCGGTGCCTCGGGCGCGGCACTGACCATTATGAACGTGAAGATCATGAAGGATATCCGCAACGCGCAAAACAGGCGCTCCAACTGCGATGCCGCAAACATTTTTAAAATGACGGGCAAGGCGCAGGAGCATATCCGCATGATCAAGGCGCTGATGAGCGCGGGGGTGTTTGAGCTGCTCTGCGAAGAGCTGCAAACCACCGCAACCATCCGCTTGGAGCACCCCGAAAGCTCACTTATAGAATTAGCAAAGCTGCATGACCCGCCCATCACCAAATCGGGGGTCAACCATCGCCTAAAGAAAATTGCAGAGCAGTATGAAAAATGTACTGCGAAGATCGAGCATCATGCCGCGCAAGCGCCCGAGCAGGGAGCTTTGGAGGAGTAAAAGAAAGGAGTAGCCATGTCATTTGTCCATTTACATGTGCACAGTGAATACAGCATGCTGGACGGTGCCTGCAGAATTGAGGATCTGCCCCGTGCGGCAAAGGACATGGGACAAGGGGCACTGGCGATTACCGACCACGGCAATATGTTCGGGGCGGCGGCGTTTTTCAAAGCGTGCAAAAAGGAGGGCATCAAGCCCATCATCGGGTGCGAGGTGTACGTAGCACCCGAGAGCATTGACAAGCGCAGTAAGGATGAAAAGTATAACCATCTTGTTTTGCTTTGCAAAAATGAAACGGGATACCGCAATCTCTGCGCCCTGGTGTCCAAGGGGTATGTGGATGGCTACTATACCAGACCTCGCGTGGACGATGCACTGCTTATGCAATATCACGAGGGGCTCATCGCCCTGTCTGCATGTATTGCAGGGCGCATTCCCCGCCTGCTCATAGAAGAGCGCTATGAAGAGGCAAAAAAGGCAGCGCTTGCTTACCGCGCCCTCTTTGGGGAAGAGAATTTCTATCTTGAACTTCAAGATCACGGTATGGAAGAGGAGCAAAAGGCGCTTGAGGGACTGCTTCGTCTGCATAAGGAAACAGGTATTCCCTTGGTGGCAACCAATGACGCCCATTATATTAAAAAAGCGGATGCCGATACCCAGGCACTGCTCATGTGCATCAAAACAGGAAGGGAGCTAAAGGACGGCAGACCCTTCGGCTTTGAAAAGGACGAATACTATCTAAAGAGCGAAGAGGAGATGGGTGCACTCTTTGCCCACTACCCCGAGGCTCTTGAAAACACCTTAAAGATCGCACAGCAATGCAATTTTGAATTTGATTTTAACAGCAGGCACCTGCCGGAATATCCTCTGCCCGAGGGTGTCAGTGCTTCTTCTTATTTGAAGGAACTGGCACAAAAGGGTTTGAAAGAAAAAGAAGAGCAGGGACTGCTTTTGATTGACGATACCCATTCCGTCTCCGATTATAAATTTCGCATGATCTACGAGCTGATGATGATCGAGAAAATGGGCTATTGTGATTACTATTTGATCGTTTGGGATTTTGTGAATTATGCCAAAAGCAAGGGCATTCCCGTGGGACCAGGGCGTGGGTCGGGTGCGGGGAGCCTGGTGGCGTTTCTCATTGGCATCACCGAGATCGACTCCATTCGTTACGATCTACTCTTTGAGCGCTTTTTAAATCCCGAGCGTGTGAGCATGCCCGATTTTGATGTGGATTTTTGCTATAACCGCAGAGATGAAGTGATTGCTTATGTTTGCGAAAAATACGGCAAGGACCACGTTTCCCAAATCGGTGCCTTCGGTACCCTTGGTGCGCGGGCGGCGGTGAGAGACACGGGCAGAGTCATGGGTCTTTCCTATGCAGAGACCGACGCCGTGGCAAAGCTCATTCCCCACAGACCCGATATGACCATCAAAGAGGCGCTGGAGGGTAAGGAGTTGCGCGCGCTGTATGAGGAGCGTTTAAGTGTTGCACAGCTTCTTGACCGCGCCATGGCGGTAGAAGGGATGCCCCGAAATATGACCATCCACGCCTCGGGCGTGGTGATCACCAAGGAGCCCGTTTCCCACTATATGCCCCTTGCCAGCTCCTCGGATGTGACCATCACCCAGTTTGACATGGATACCGTGGCAGAACTGGGACTGTTGAAATTTGACTTTTTGGCACTGCGCTACCTTACGGTGATCGAAGAGGCTTGCGCGCAGATCAGAAGGGACGACCCTTCCTTCAGAATTGAAAAACAACCGCTGGACGATGAAGAAACCTTTGCTTTGATCGCATCGGGGGAAGGAGAGGGCATCTTCCAGTTGGAATCGGCAGGCATGAAGAGACTGCTTACCATGATGAAGCCTCGGTGTATGGAAGATCTGATGCTTGCCATTGCGCTGTATCGTCCGGGACCCATGGATTCCATTCCCGCACTGCTTAAGGCGCGAAACAGCGGAAAAAAGCCGGAATATGATATTCCCCAGCTTGCCGAAATTTTGGATAACACCTCGGGGTGCATCGTCTACCAAGAGCAGGTGATGCAGATCTTCCGCAAGATCGCAGGCTATTCCTACGGACGCGCGGATGTGGTCAGACGTGCCATGGCAAAAAAGAAGGCAGACGACCTTGAAAAGGAACGGGAAGGCTTTCTTGCGGGGGCAAAGAGTAATCTGATCTCGGTACAGGCGGCAAATGCCCTCTTTGACAGCATGGCAGGCTTTGCCAGCTATGCCTTTAATAAGAGCCACGCGGCGGCGTATGCCTTCGTTTCCTACAGAAGCGCCTTTTTAAAGGCACACTATCCCACACAGTATATGGCGGCACTTCTTTCCTCGGTGTGCGGTGATGCCCGCAAGACTGCGGAATATATCGGCTGGCTTGAAAAGAAAAGCATTTCGGTGCTGGCGCCGGATATCAACGAGAGCGGGCTTTATTTTTCATCTGTAAACGGCAAGATCCGCTTTGGACTTTTGGGTATTAAAAACGTGGGCGTGGGCTATGCAAGCGCCCTTATTGAAGAGCGCAAGCGGGCAGGTGCCTACCGCTCCCTTTCCGATCTCATCGAGCGCACCATGTCCATGTCCTTAAACAAGGGGCAACTGCAGGCACTGATCGGTGCGGGGGCGCTGGACTTTTCGGGTGTTTACAGAAGCAGAATGGCAGAGTCCCTTGAAGAGCATTTGGCGCTGTATCAGCGCAAAAAGCAATCGCAGGCAAACGGTCAGATCGACCTGTTTTCTGCCGTTGGGGAAAGCCATGAAGAGCACTTCTCCTATCCCGCTATGGAAGAATACCCCTTGGCACAGCTGCTCCAAAGTGAAAAGGAGCTGACAGGCATGTGGTTTTCGGGCCATCCCCTCAAGCAGTTTAGCCAAAACATGACGGCGATGGGCTGTGTGCCTCTTGCACAGATCCTTTCTTGCTTTGAGGAAGGGGCACAGGGGGCGTATCAAGACGGCAGTACGGTGGTGCTTGGCGGAATGATCTCCGCAAAAACCGTGCGCACCTCCAAGCAGGGCAGACGCTTTGCGCTGATCACCCTGGAGGACGGGCAGGGGAGCATGGAGCTGTTGCTTTTTGAGAAGGTTTTTGAAAAGTGCGAGACCTTCCTTAGCCAAGGGGCGGCAATATACGCCGAAGGACGGCTCAGCGCCAAGGAAGAGGAACAGCCCAAGGTCATTGTCAGCGAGCTGCTTCCGTTGCTGCCTAATGAGGAGTTTGTAAAGCGTTTTCCAAACGCATCTGCTAACGGCAACGGGGAGTCCTCCTCCATGCCTAAGGCACAGAGCGAGGAGCGCGCGCAAAAGAGCGCTGATCACAGCGGGAAGGAGCAAGCGGCTTTAACCATTCCCGCAAAGGTGTCAAAGCTGTATATCAGACTCAGCGGCGATGAAGTGATTGATCGGCGTATTGATGCACTGATTTCTATTTTTGAAGGAACGGTTCCTTGTATTTATTATGACAAGGCAAGCGCTTCCTATAGAGACTCCAAAAAGAAAATTACCCCCTCGCCCTATTGGATCTCGGTTCTGAGGGAGATTGCGGGGGAGGAAAACGTCGTTTTAAAATGACGGCGTGAATGTAGGTTTAAAAATTTCCTGATCGAAGAAAGGAAATTCTTGCAAGGCAAGAATGTGGTCTGAAAATGGCAAAAAAGAGAAAGATCCATTGGGGAAGAGAACTGCTTGATGCGGTAGGCATGCTTATCAGGGGTGCCAGAGGACTTTTATCGGTTCTTTTAGGTATCTTGGTGACCGTGTTTTTGATCGGCACGATCTGTGCACTGATCGTGGGCACTACCTTTGCGCTCTATCTGTCAAGCTACGTGGATTCCTCGGTGGAAGAGTTTGATCTGCTTGCTTCCGAGCAAAAGCAGACCTCGCAGATCTTCGTGGATGACGGCTCAGGAAATCTTGACGAATTGGAAGACGAAAAGCTGTATGCAAAGGAAAACCGCGTATGGGTGGATTTTGATGATATCCCCCAGCAATTGATCGACGCCTACGTGGCAGAGGAGGACAAGCGCTTCTTTGACCACAACGGGGTAGACTGGATCAGAACTGCTTATGCAACGGTGCAGTTTGTCGTCGGTCAAGCAGATACGGGCGGCTCAACGCTGACCCAGCAGCTTATTAAAAACATCACGGGGGATGATGACAATACCCCGCAGAGAAAGATTGAAGAGATCTTCCGTGCATTGAATTTGGAAAAACGGTACAGTAAAGAAGAAATTCTTGAAATGTACCTCAACACCATTTATCTTTCACAGGGATGTAATGGTGTGCAAGCCGCCTCCTATACCTATTTTGGCAAGCCCGTTTCGGAGTTAGAGCTGATCGAATGTGCCGCGATTGCCGCCATCACTCAAAACCCCTCCAGATGGGACCCCAAGCTTCACCCCGAAAACAATATCGAGCGGCGTGACAGAATTCTTGCCAACATGCTGGAGCAGGGAAAGATCACCCAGGCTGAGTTTGACGCGGCGTACGGTAAGGAGCTGACGATCTATCAAGGGGATCAGGAGGATGATTCCGAGGAGGGCAACGATACAACGACCTCCAACAGCAATGTTTCCTCCTGGTATGCCGACGTGGTGATCGAGGATACCATTGAATTGCTCATGGAGCATTTTGATGTGACGTACGGCGTTGCAGAGCAGATGATGTATACAAGCGGCTTGAAGATCGTCATTGCGATGGATGCCGATGTACAAAAGATTTTGGAAAAGATCTATGTGGATACTTCCATTATTGACGAGGTGATCGGTGCCAATCCGGGTATGATCAAGCCCCAATCTGCAATGATCGTGCTGGATCCCACCAACGGAAACATCCTCGGGCTCGTTGGGGGACGAGGCGAAAAAACAAAGAGCAGAGTATTTAATTTTGCCACTCAAGCAACCCGTCAGCCAGGTTCCTCTATCAAGCCCTTGTCGGTCTACGGTCCGTCCCTGCAGGCGGGAATCATCAATTACAGTACCGTTTTTGACGATTCTCCCTATGAATACCGCGAGGATAAGACGGGTTGGCCTAAAAACTCTCCCGCAGGCTACAGAGGGCTTACGCCCATCGCAAGCGCTTTGACCCGTTCGGTGAATACCATTGCCATCAAGCTGGTGGATACCCTGGGACTTGAAAACTCCTACAAGTTCTTAACCGAAAAACTGCACATCACCACCCTTTACAACAACGAGGTGATCAACGGTACCACCGTTAATGACGTGAGCCTTGCGGCACTGGGTCTGGGCGGTGCAACCTACGGTGTAACAGTCAGAGAATTGGTGGGCGGCTATACCATGTTTACCAATGACGGGGTATACTGCGAGCCCAGAACGGTGTTAAGGATTTTGGACACCGAAGGAAAGGTTCTCATTGACAATGAATTAAAGACCGAAACGGCAATGACCAGAGAAAACGCTTCGATCATGAGCAAGATGCTCAACAATGTTATCGAAAGCGGTACGGGTAAGACCACAGAACTGCGCAAATCGGTGTTTACCTGCGGTAAAACCGGTACCACCAGTAAAAACTTTGACAGATGGTTTGTGGGCTATACCCCCTACTACCTGGCAGGTGTATGGTTTGGCTATGAAAAATCTCAGAGCGTGGCAGGCTTTTCCGGAAACTCTGCCATGAAGATTTGGGACTATGCCATGACAGAACTTCACAATGAATTGGTGTTCGTGCGCAACGAGGACGGCAGCTATAACACCACCGTGGATCAAGAGGGCAATAAGATCCCCAAGAAATACAGCGATGTGATGGATCCCGGTGTGCTGACCATGAGCTACTGCAATGACTGCGGCATGCTGGCAACTGACCTTTGCAAAAAGGACAAAAGAGGCTCCAGAGTTTCAACAGGATACTTTACTGTTGACAACATGCCCACGGGATACTGCTCCTGCCATGTGCAGATCCGTTATTGCTCGGGCGGCGGCATTGCCACGGCAAGCTGTCCCTCCTCTACCTGCAGTACGGTAACGATCGTGGCGGTGGATTCGGCAAAGGACCGCTATCCCGACGGCGCGTATGCCTACAGAAGTGACGAGCGATACGTCTTTTACTCCAAAGGCAACGGCACTTACGGGGGGCTCATCAAGACCTATTCAAAATTCTGTACCACCCACATGTCCGGTGATACCATTCCTCTTGCAATAAACTCCGCTTACGGTGCGGCGCTCCTGCCTTCTAAGGAATACGGCGAAGAGGAATAATGCAAAAAAGAAATAGCATGCACAAAAGAAGCATCTTGGCATGAGATGCTTCTTTTTTTCATATTCATGGTAAAAACGGGAGGCATGAAAATCATGAATTATTTAAAAGAGATCAAAAGGGAGCTGCCCGCTCTGCGCTCGGGCACGGCGCTGGTCTTTGCGGGGGCGGCATTTGTTTTTTCACTGATCTGCATCGTTGCGTGCGGGAACTTTTATGTATATCCGCTATTACTCTTGCCCCGCCATGCGCCTCCTGCTTTTTTCTTTTTCTTGGTGTTTTCTTTATTATGTGCCTTGCAGGGATATGTGTGCGGATTGCTTTTTTGCCGTTGCCGTACACCCAAAAAATATCTTGCGGGGGTGTTGTTTGCCCTCTTTTCCTTTTTATTCGTTTTGATGTGGTATATTGCCTTTTTCAAGACCTTTGCCTTTTTGTTTTCGCTGGTCCTCTTGCTCATGGCGCTGGGCATGGCGCTTTTGGCGCTAAAGGAAAGTCTTCCCTTGGCGGTCATTCCGTCCCTGCTTTTGATCCTCATTATGGGATTTTTGCTTTTTGAATTGTGGATCACTTTTTCCGTGATCCTGTTAAATTAGTCTGTTTTGTAAGAAAGGAAACTTGATATGAACTATTCGATATTAAAAAGAGCGTTGACGCTGTTGCTGGCACTGCTTTTAATAGGTTGTTTTCCCACAGTGCTTTTTGCGGAACAGGAAATTGAAACAGAAGCAAAGAGTGTGATCCTCATTGAAGCGGAAAGCGGTAAGGTGCTCTATGAAGAAAATGCAGATGAGCCTCTGCCTCCTGCATCGGTAACCAAAATCATGACCCTGCTGTTGGTGATGGAGGCGATCAAGGAAGGGAAGATCTCCCTTGAAGATCAAGTGAGCACCAGCGAGCGGGCGGCGTCCATGGGCGGGTCGCAGGTCTATTTAGAGGTGGGCGAGCAGATGACGGTGGATGAGATGATCAAATGCGTGGTGGTGGCATCGGCAAACGACGCAGCTGCCGCCCTTGCAGAGCATGTGGCAGGCTCTCTTGAAGCGTTTGTTGCGCAAATGAACAAGCGGGCGCAGGAACTGCAGATGACTGCCACCAATTTTGAAAACACCAACGGGCTTGATGATACCACCACCAATCATGTGACCTCGGCGCGAGATATCGCCACCATGTCAAGGGAACTGTTAAAATACGATAAGATCTTAGAATATACAGGGATCTGGATGGATACTGTACGAAACGGCGCCTTTGGCTTGACCAATACCAACCGTTTGATCCGTTTTTATAAGGGCGCTAACGGACTAAAGACCGGCTATACTTCCGGGGCGGGCTTTTGTATTTCCGCAACGGCAAAAAGAGACGGCATGCAGCTCATTGCGGTGGTGATGGCATCACCCACCTCAAATGAGCGCAACGCAACGGCAGTAAAGCTTTTAGATTACGGCTTTGCCAATTATGAGTTTTTTAAAAGCAAAGAGTGCACGGAGCTCTCCCTTCCCGTTAAGGCAGGGAAAAAGGAGCAGGTATCTTTGCAGTATGGCTCCACAGGAGCACTGCTTCAAAAAGGGCAGGGGAAAAATGTAAAAGAGGAGCTGACGTTACCCGAGGAGCTGGTGGCACCGGTGCAAAAAGGGCAGGTGGTGGGGAAGATCACCTGGAGGCTGGACGGTAAGGAGATCGGTTGTTCAGAGATCGTGGCAACGCAGGACGTACCGCGTCTGAGCTTTCTTGATCTTTTTGTAAAATTATTGAATTCTTATGCATTATTTTAAGAAAACTCTTGAAATCCGAGGCGGAAAAGGGTATAATAAGGATATGAACATGAGAAGGATGGTTATAATCTATGTCACTTAGAGTATCAGAACAATATCTGCAGAATTTTGTGTCTGCAGAAGAGTATACACAAATGAAGGCTCCCGCCGCAAAGGCACTGCAGACTGTTTTAAAGGGCGACGGTGCGGGCAATGATTTCCTTGGCTGGAGATATTTACCCGATGTGCCCGATAAAGAGGAATACGTACGCATCAAGAGCGCCGCAGAAAAGATCAAGGGTCTGTGCGATGCGCTGGTGGTGATCGGTATCGGCGGCTCGTATCTGGACGCAAGAGCGGCAATTGAATATTGCCTTGGAACCAACTACAACGCCTTTGCAAAGAAAAACGGCGCACCCGAGATTTATTTCGTTGGTAAGGATCTCAGCGCCACCACCATCACCGAAACCCTTGCACTTTTGGAAGGCAAGGAAGTGTGCTTGAATGTTATTTCAAAGTCGGGTACTACCACCGAGCCTGCCATTGCTTTCCGCATTTTCAGAGAGTGGATGGAAAACAAATACGGAGCAAAGGCATCCGAGAGAATTTTTGTAACGACCGACAAGGCAAGAGGAAAGCTCAAGGAGTTCTCCACCGAAAAGGGCTATGAGACCTTTGTGGTGCCCGACGATGTGGGCGGCAGATTCTCTGTGCTCAGCCCTGTGGGACTTCTTCCCATCGCCTGCGCAGGCATTGATATCGATGAGATGATCAAGGGCGCCCTTGAAGCACGCACTGCATACACAGCAAGCGAGGAGCTGGAAGAAAACGATTGTTTGAAATATGCGGCGATCCGTAATATTCTTTACAATAAGGGCAGAAAGGTAGAGGTGCTGGCATCCTACGAGCCTGCGCTGAACATGACTGCCGAATGGTGGACGCAGCTTTACGGCGAGAGCGAGGGCAAGGATAAAAAGGGTATTTTCCCTGCATCCGTATGCTTCACCACCGACCTGCATTCGCTGGGTCAGTTCATTCAGGACGGTACGCCCGTGCTCTTTGAAACGGTCATTGACTTAAAGACTCCTGCACACCAAGTGAGCATCCCCTACGATGCAAGTGACTGCGACGGACTGAATTTCATCGCAAACAAGGATCTGCACGAGGTGAACCGTACGGCGTTTATGGCGACTGCCATGGCTCATGTGGACGGCGGTGTGCCCAATATCGTGTTGCAGATCGACAGCCGCTCTGCTTATGATTTCGGCTATGCAGTATACTTCTTTGAGCTGGCTTGTGCTGTTTCTGGTTATATGCTGGGCGTAAATCCCTTCAACCAGCCCGGTGTGGAAGCGTACAAGAAGAACATGTTTGCGCTTCTCGGTAAGCCCGGTGCGGAATTTGATGCCATCAGAGCAAAGCTTGCAGAAAAAAAGTAAAAAATATTGTTGAAACTTTTTAAAAAACACTTGAAATATTTCCCATCATCTTGTATAATAAAGGCAATAAAAAACCTACGGAGGCTTTAAAATTATGGTTAAAATTTTTGTTGGTCTGAAGGGTTCCGGAAAGACCAAGACTCTTATAGAAATGGCAAACTCCACCGTTGAAACTTCCAACGGAACCGTAGTTTGCATCGAAAAAGGAACAAAGCTGATTCACGAGATCAAATACCAGGCGCGTCTCATCAATACCGATGAATATCACATCACCGATGCAGAAGCACTGTTCGGCTTCGTTGCAGGCATCATCGCCAGCGACCACGATGCAAAGGATCTCTTTATCGACTCTTCTCTGAAGATCTGCAACAACGACGTTGCCGCATTTGAAACATTTGTAAAGGATGTTGCGCAGCTCACCGAAGCACAGGAAGTAAGACTGGTTATGACCGCTTCCATCGCAGCAGAAGACGTTCCCGAAAGCGTACGTTGCTATATCGCATAAGCGTTTATATATTCAAAAAGCTCTGCAGAGATGCAGAGCTTTTTGTTTTAAAAACTCCCCCGAACACAGAATTATCTTGCAAAAGGGAAGTGTGGGTTGAACAGTGCGCATATATCCGGTTGAATTTTTGTTATTTGACAAGAAATTATTCATATTCACTTGACATTTCGGTAAAAAAATTGTATAATAACAAAAAAGGGAGTAGCCGGCGGAATGGACCGTTGCATTGCGCGTCAAGTCGACCTTTGGTCCGCCGATGCATCAAATGGCAAGACTTTTACCACTGCGGTAAAGGTCTTTTTTCATGTACGGACTATTTGCGGCGGCATTCCCTTGAATTTTAAAAAATGGAGGAAGTATGACTGAACTGAAGAAAACCAAAACCATGAAGCGGTTGTTTGCTTTGGTGATCGCGGTTCTCTTGGCGATGAGCTGTACCATGCTCATGTCTTATGCCGATGAAACTGCAAAAAGTCCGTCTGCTCCCGCAGAGGAATCGGCTGTAAGCGCTGAAGAATCTGCACTGACGGAAACACCCGAGGACGACACCGCAACCAAGGAAGAAAAAGAAGAATCACAGAATATCTTTTTAAGCCTTTTTTCAAGCTTTACAGATATTAAGTGGCAACAGGTGCTCATGTGGGTGCTGGGTGCGCTACTGATCTATTTGGCTATTAAAAAGGATATGGAGCCCGCACTGCTCTTGCCCATGGGCTTCGGTGCGATCCTTGTAAACCTGCCCAACTCCGGTGTGGTTGCACACGAGGTTGAAGAGGCGATCAGCGGCGTAGCGGCAGAGGTGCCTGTTATTGACCTGCTGTTTGATGTGGGTATTTCCACCGAGCTCTTCCCCTTGCTGCTCTTTATCGGTATCGGTGCTATGATCGACTTTACCCCTCTGCTGACCAACCCCAAGCTGATGATCTTCGGCGCGGCGGCGCAGTTCGGTATCTTTTTCACCCTGTGTCTGGCGGCGTTCTTAGGCTTTGATCTGACAGACGCGGCATCCATCGCCATCATCGGCGCGGCAGACGGTCCTACTTCCATTTTCGTGGCAGGACAGCTTGGATGCAAGTACATGGGTGCGATCATCGTGGTAGCATACTCTTATATGGCACTTGTGCCCATCATTCAGCCCCCCATCATCAAGCTTTGCACCACCAAGAAGGAGCGCAGAATCCGCATGGCAAACGGCGGTGTACAGGTATCCAAGACCATTAAGATCCTGTTCCCCATCGTGATTACCGTGATCGCTGGTCTCTTTGCCCCCGAAAGCCTTGCGCTGATCGGCTTCTTGATGTTCGGTAACCTGCTTCGTGAGTGCGGTGTGCTGGACAATCTGAGCGAGACCGCGCAGAAGGTTCTTGCAAATCTGATCACTCTGCTGCTGGGTCTTTCCGTTTCCGCGCAGATGAGCTACGATGCCTTTGTGCAGTGGGATACTCTGCTCATCCTGGGTCTGGGACTGTTCGCATTCATTTTCGATACCGTGGGCGGCATCATGATCGCAAAGGTATACAATATCTTCTCCAAGAAGAAGATCAACCCCATGATCGGTGCGGCAGGTATTTCCGCATTCCCCATGTCTGCAAGAGTTGTACATAAGCTGGGTCTTGAAGAAGACAATCAGAATTTCCTGCTCATGCATGCGGCAGGCGTAAACGTGTCGGGACAGATCGCATCGGTTATCGCCGGCGGTTTGATTTTGAAGATGTTCCTGCCTTTGGTGGGCGGCTAAGGAGGGTTGAATATGAATTTCAATATTGACAATCTGCTCACATCGCTTCCCCTTGCCGGAATCGGCTGGCTGGGTATCTTCATCGTGGTACTTATCGTCATTATCCTGCTGTACGCGATGAACGGGATTACCAAAATGATCGAAGGCAAAAAGAACAACAAGGACAGCGAAGAATAATCGTTAAAAAAGGTGTTGCACGTGGCGTGATACTCTTATCGGAGTATCACGCCAGTTCTATTCGCGGCACTTACAAGGTAAGTGCAGGCGAGTGATATTGCTTCGCAGTGTTATTCGGCTTACGCCGAGTGATATTCGCGGCACTTACGCTGTAAGTGCGGCGAGTTTGAAAGGCGAATAGAATATCACTGCAAGGCGGAGCCTTGCAGTATCACTTCCCGCAAGGGAAATATCACTCTTTGCGTCAGCAAAGAATATCACTTATAGAAAGCAGAAAAGAGAGAGTTTTACGGAATTTTGCTTCCGTATTACCCTCTCTTCTGTTTTTGTCGCCAGTTTCGCGTTTGTATTACAAATGCATTGGGCTATGCCCATACCCTTATTTTATTTCTTCGATAAGGACAACACCCTATTGGTGCAACACCTTTTTAGTTTCGTAATATAGCTCAATCATTTAACCCCTTTGTGGGAAATTTAACCACTCTTGCAGGCTTTCCGAATTCCGGCGTACCGTCCTCTTCGAAGCTTACAGGTGCCAGCCATACCGAGCGTCCCGCCCAGCTGGAGCCCGATACCAGGTTGGCATGATAGATCATCCAAATACTGCCGTCACCCGCAGGGGCAAAGGAGCAGTGACCGGGACCGTAGGCAAGACCGCGTAGCTGCTTAAACACAGGCTTGTCGGCTTTTTCCCAGTGCTCGGGGTTTAAAAGATCCTCGCCTGTCAGCGTGAGCATGCCCAGACAGTAGTTGTCTGTCCAGCTTCCGCTGGCAGAGTAGACCAAAAATACTCTGTCGCCGTTTGTTAAGAAGGTCGGACCTTCGTTCACGTGGGGGTCACCCACCTTTTCCCAGCCGTAAGTAGGGGTGGATAACAGCACGCGCTCGCTGTCAATGGTGCAAGGATCGCTCATGTGGGCAATATAGATGTTTTGTGCTACATTTTCATTTCCTTCCCAGCCCGACCAAGCGAAATAAAGCTCGCCGCCAAGCTGCAGTACCGTTCCGTCAATTGCCCATTTGTTTGAGGGATCAGAGATCTTGCCCACCATCTCAAAGGGATCGCGGGGGTCCTGCGTGGTGCCCTTTAGAACATACATGCGGTGGTTAAAGTTGTCTCCGTTGTCTGCGGCAACATAGATGTACCAGCTTCCGTCGATGTAATGAAGCTCGGGTGCCCAGTAGTTGGAGGAGTAGGCAGTGCCCGCGGGAGCAGTGTAGACGGTTGCGGCGTTGCTGATATCCATTTTGGCAAGGCTTTCAAAAGAGCTGACATGAAGGGTATTTCCGTTGGCAAAGCAGTAATAATAGCTTCCTTCATGCAAAATGACCCAAGGATCAGCCCCCGATGCTACAACAGGGTTTACGATCCCCGTATATGCCTCCTGTTCCTCGTTTTCCTTATTATCGGAGGCAGATGGGGAAGAGGGCTCAGGCATGCTTTGAATAGCAGAAGGGGATTTTTCCGTTTCGGTAACCGAAGGGGAAGTGCTTTCTGCTTCTTGTTCGGTGGACGGTGTCTGCTGTGTGCATGCAGAGCAGAGTAAGGCAAGGGCGCAGAGCGCGGATAAAATGATGAGAAGTTTCTTGTTCATGAGATTCTCTCCGTTTGATAATTTGATGATGATATTTTAGCATATTTTAGAGTACTTGTCAATTGCCGTAGAAAAGATAGTAAACAAAACAAGCGAGCGCTGTACAAAGCGCTCGCTTGTGGGAGATGGAAGGTACCTCACGAATGGTTTGCTTTTTGGCTTTGAAAATATTCTTCCATCCCGCTTACCTGCACTGCCGGTACGTACGTTCTGGCATACATGCCGATGCCCTCGGGTGTTTGCCCCAAGTATTTGTAAAAGACATAGAACGGAACCCAAATCTCTCCTTTGAAGTTCGAAACATACCGAATACTCACAGAGGTATAGGTACTGAAATCAATTTCAGGCTGTGCCGCCATACAAAGGGGACAGAAATGCCCTCCGAAAACGTAGCCTTCTTCAAGAAGGCGCTGTGCTTCTTGGAGCGTGATCATTTTTCCTTTTGACGCCACTGTATAGTAGGTGTTCCAGTTCTCCATAGTTTCATAAAGATTCACATTGCACAAAAAGGCTTCGTCCTGTGAACCTCCCCAGTGATAAGACGTTCCGTTGCCCCAATCGGGATAAAAGGAGAGGGAAATATAATCCGATGTCATGGGTGCGGTCGTAAAATTGGAGGGGAAGATCGTTTCTTCGGGAGTATACAAATAAACTGTGATCGACTGAAGTCGGTAATTGAAATACGAACGCACAATTTTTACATCTGTATAGCTTTTACCAAAGGCTTCGCACACAGAGACAATGGTATCCTTCAGCTTTTCCTTAAGTTGCTCGTTGGTATCGGATTCCAAAACAGACACCATGTCGCCATGGATCGTCATTCTTTTTTCTTTAAGATTATAATTGTAAAAATACAATACATTGTTTTTGGCAACAAAACGGATGCCTGTTCGATCTTTACTGACTTCAGCAGTATAAGAGGTTTCTCCGGTCCAGAACCTGTCTGCTTCTATCGTATAGCTGCTTGAATCAACGCCGAAAAAAGAAGTGGCAGCAGATAAATATTTATTGATGAAGCTTTGGAAGGCTTGTCTGTTTGCCGCGCGGTTCTTAGCGGAATAAATGGGAAGGTATTCTGCATTGGGCAGGGGAATGAGATTGAGGTATTCCAAGGACCTTGTATAGATCTTGGTATACTGATTTGTCCCGCCGTCGATTTTCACGCTCTCAAAAATACCGCCTACTTTCTCTGCACGAAGCACCTCTTCATCGACCGTTGACTGAATGATTGGTGCCCAAGGCTCGCCGTCGGGAAAATAGGGGTCAATGGAGGGCAGAGAATTCTCGGGACGAAAAACCAAAATCGTACCAACGATCAGCGCAAGACATGCGGCAAGCGCACCTGTGCGAAGCCATACGCTCCGTACCTTTTTCTTTTTAACAAGCTCTTCTTTTTGCAAAACATATTGCTCAATTAAGTCGGGATCAAGATGATTGAGTCCCTCATTCCAATCTTTTTTGTTCATATCAAATACCCCACACGCCGAAGCTCTTCTTTCAGTGCTTTTCTGATGGCGGCAAGTTCCTTGTTCACTGTAGACCTGCTCAAATTCAAATTTTTGGCAATGGTGTCAATGGGGTCAGCCGCATAGTACCTGCTCATAAAGATAAACTGTCCCCGCTCGGGAAGAGTGCGGATAAAGCCGCTGAGTACGCGCCCAAACTCGATAGCATCAAATGCCCCATCTACCGTATCCTCATCTTTGATGAATTCCTCAAGCTCAGATAAAGAGACCGTCATTTCTGACGAAACAGTGCTTTTTTGCCGATTCCGGTGATACCGCTTGATGGCGGTTTTGCGCATAATGGCAGTCAAGAAGGCTTTGAGGACATTGGGTTTTGAGGGGGGCATGGCATTCCAGGCACCAAGATAGGTATCGTTTAGACATTCCTCGCAATCCGGTCGATCATGGACGATGTTGTAGGCAATGGTAAACAAATACTTTTTATATTTAACATCGGTTTCTGAAATTGCACGCTCATCCCGCTGCCAATATAATTCCACGATTTCCTCGTCGCTGATCGGGGTGCGCGCAGTCTGTTTCTCTTGAAGTTCCATAACTTGCCTCCTTTCCGCATTTTAAGAAGGTCCTTCACCAATAATAGTACCAAAAAAAGACAGGAGTGTGTAATGATTTTTGAAAATAAATTAGAGCTTTTTCGATTTTTTAATAAATGAAAAACTGTACTGAAGCATTCATACCGATGCGATAGAGAAATACAGCAACCGTGAAAGTTGCTGTATTTTTTTAATTTATGCCTTTTTTGGAGAAAAGAGTGCATTAGATATAACGGCTACAAGGATACACGTATCCCTTGGCGATGATTGCGTTAAAAGCCTCCGCGTTCTCCCGAACTTTTAACGTCATGCTTGCAAACGAATCTATGTACGCTTAAAAAATATCGTGTTTTCCTTCCATTGCAAACAAGTTCCCGAAAGTGATTTTCTTGAAAAAACCGATCTTATAAGGTTCACCAACAATAACAGAATAATTGTCTTTATGTTCCAAACTTACGATAATAGCATCGGTGGGCTTGCCATCTGCGGAGGCTATGCCTGCATTCCAAACGATGCCACTTGCTTTGATTTTTCTTTCGGCAGCCAGTTGCTTGTGGATCTGGATTAAGTCAGCAAGAACATCTTTGGATTCGGGATGTTCGTTACCACCATAACTGCCTGTCAATTCTACGGAATCATCCATAAGCATAACGGCGGCAAAGGGGTAGAATTCACGATACTTCTTCATTTGATCTTCTGCAAACGGGAGTAATTTATCTAACAATACTTCACATTGTTCTTTTGGTGTCATGGTAGTTATCCTCCTTGCTTTTCTTTATTATACCACAATTTTGTAAACATTTCAAGTGTGATAGTTCAAATTTGTCCAAAAAGCCTTTGCATCTATGGCTTTGTAAATAAATTTTGAACGGGAAGGATTTTTGAAAGACTTTGGAAAGTGTGTGGCGGTTCGAATCTGTCCGCGGTTTTGCTTCTGTGGGGAATCTATATCAAAAAATGCATTTCGCTGGTTCGAATCTGTCTACAGACCCGAAAAGATGCGCAGAGCGCGGAAATGCATCTACAAAATTCTGAAAAATTTTAGAGCAGAAAAGCTTTTAGTGATATGCTGACTTCGTCAGCGTGATATTGTCGCAAGCGACAGTGATATTGAAGCCTTGCGGCTTCAGTGATATTATATTCGCCACGGGAACTCGCGAAGCGAATACCACTCGGCGAAAGCCGAATATCACTGCGAAGCAATATAACTCGCCGCAAGGCGAATATAACTGAAAAAAGCAAGTCGCAAGACTTGCTTTTTTCTG
>JAFTMP010000252.1 GCA_017452335.1 Clostridia bacterium | reverse complement strand
ACCTTCCGCTGCCTGTAACACTCAATAATTTCCACAATCGACGCGATCTCTCTGTCACTAAGTCCCTGTACCGATACCGTCGCGGTATCGGGCAGGTCCAAAAGATAGTCGGTGGAAACACGAAAAAACATTGCCAATTCCACAACGTACTGGGTAGAGGGCACAGAAATACCCATTTCCCAGGCATTCACCCCCGAGCGGGTAATGCCCAACTGTCTTGCGAGCTCTGCTTGCGTAAGATTATTCTTTTCACGCAGGATCTTGATCTTATCCGATATCATGAGACCGCCTCCCCTCACAATTACATTGTACAGTATAAAATGTGATATCGCATTATCAAAATGATATTTTCACTTGACATCAATAAAATATTGTGATATTATGAACATGGGATGTGCTTTTTTTGAAATTTTATTCTAAAAAAGCACCCCGTTCTATTTTAAAATAGTTTGATACAAGGAGGGTTTCATGAAAAAACAAACTATTCTGGCAATTTCCATTTGCGTTTTGCTTCTTCTTTCTTCTTTCGCGCTGTTTTGTGCGGGAGCGGAAACCTTAACAGACGCAGGACAGCAGCTTCGGCAATTTGACGTCAATGCCGACGGTAAGATCACAATCGGCGACGTTACCACATTGCTCAATTATCTGTCCACAGGATGCGGGCACAACGAAAAGTATCTGCCGGGCAAGGCACCCACTGCCACAGAGCCGGGCTATACCACAGGAAGCTACTGCACGATCTGCAGAGAGATCTTAGTCGAACAGGTTGAGATCCCCGCACTTTCCGATATCGATGCAAACTTAGCAAACAAGGGCGTGAAATCGGTATACGTTGGGGAAAACGGCACCATTTGGCTGGAATTTGACGACGGTTTAAAAATTGATACCGGCGTTGCCGGCGGCAGCACCGCGCCCCTTTCCTACACCGTGACCTTTAAGGATTGGAATGGCACCGTATTGAAGACCCAAACCGTAGAAAGCGGAGCATCTGCCACTGCACCCGCCGCACCCACAAGAGAGGGCTACACCTTTATCGGTTGGGATCAGAGCTTCGCTGTTGTCAATTCCAATTTGACGATCACGGCTCTTTACGAGGCTTCAACCACCTCCACCGAGCCCACCGTAACGGTGAGCAACGCCACGGCAAGCGCAGGGCAGGAGGTTACCGTTACTGTATCCATGAAAAATAACCCCGGTATTTTGGGTATGACCTTGGAGCTGCAGTATGATGAAAGCGCCCTGCAGCTCAAGAAGATCACCAAGGGCGATGCACTTGGCGAAATGACCTTCACCACACCCAAAAATCTTGCCAGCGGATGCAGATTCCCCTGGGATGCCGAAGAGGTTCTGCCCGAGGACGCCACCAACGGCGTAATGCTCACCTTGACATTCACCGTTTTAGAGGAAGCATCTGCGGGCGCATACAGCATTGCATTCAGTTATGATAACGGTGCCGTGATCGACAACGATATGATGCCTGTTGCGCTGGTATTGAAAAACGGAACGATCACCGTTGAATAATTGAGAAAAGGAGAAAAAAATGAAAGCCAATAAACGTTTTCTGTCATTCTTATTAGCTCTGATGATGGTGCTGCCCATGATTCCCATGGAATTCTTGGTTTCAAGCGCCGCAGAAGAGACACCAACCGCCGTGATCGCCGTAGGCAGTACCACAGCCAAAGCAGGTGCCACCGTTGAGGTGGAGCTGGCGATTGCAGACAACCCCGGTATTCTTGGCATGACCCTGTCGGTAGAATACGACGAAACACTTGCCACACTGATTGCCGTTGAAAACGGCGAGGCGCTGAGCTACATGAGCTTTACCAAGCCCAAGGATCTCAGCAGCGGCTGTCAGCTTCCCTGGGACGCCGAGGAAGTAAAGGAGAGCGACGTCACTGACGGCGTGATCGCCAAGCTGACCTTTGAGGTTTCAGAGGATGCGCAGATCGATGATCTGATCAGCGTACGCCTTTCTCACAAGAGCGGCGCCATTATCGACAACGATATGAATCCCATCCCCGTAATGTTCATCCAGGGCTACATCCAGGTCATCGACTACACCCCCGGGGATGTAAACGAAGACGGTCTCATTAACACAACGGACGTTGTCGCCCTAAGGCGCTTTATAGCCGGTGGATACGGCATCAGCATCCACGAGCTTGCCGCTGACACCAACAACGACGGCATCTTGAACACCACGGACGTTGTTGCCATCAGACGCTTTATCGCAGGCGGTTACGGCGTGGAATTAAAGCCCTCCCACAAGAGATGTGCTCACGAGCTCACTGCAGTGCCCGCTAAGGATGCGACATGTGACGAAAACGGTAACATCGCATACTGGTACTGCGCAGAATGTGCAAGATACTACAGCAATGAAGAAAGAACGGTGGAGATCACTCTTGACGATACCGTGATCGACGCAACGGGTCACACCCCCGTGACCGATCCTGCAGTAGAGCCCACCTACGACACCGTAGGTAAAACAGAAGGCTCCCACTGCTCCGTATGCGGAGAGGTTCTCATTGCACAGGAAGAGATCCCCACGCTCCAAAAGGACGAATACGCCATTACCTATCATATCGCAGGAAGCGATACCTATCTTGCAGGAGTTACCATTGAAAACACCAACCCTGCAAAATACACCACCCAGGACGGTCTGGCACTGAAAGATCTGATCGTTCCGGGCTACAACTTCAAGGGCTGGTACACCGCACAAACAGGCGGCACGCAGGTAACCGAAATTCCCGCAGGCAGCGCCGGCAGCAAAACTCTTTACGCGCAGTGGGAAAAGGTCACCTATACCATCACCTTTGACTCCCCCGATGTTCCTTGGGAAGGATTGACCTACACCGTTGACAAGGAAGTGACCTTGACCAATCCTTCTTGGTTTGGCTATACCTTCGTCGGCTGGTCTATGGACGGTCAGATCGTGACCTCCCTCCCCAAGGGCACCACAGGCAACCTGACGCTCCACGCAAACTGGACCAGCAACAGAAACCAGGCAAGGGCAGTAAGCAATCTTGCCGACCCCATCATCATTGAGGATATGGGCGCTTCTCAGTATCTCTTTGTATACGAGATCGGTACCATTGAAAACGTTCCCTTGGCAACCATCGAATACATCGGTAACTCTCAGGGAGTTAAAATCACAAAAGAGTATTCCTACACCAAAACCCTTGGAGAGGGCTTTGGTGATACCATTGCCAAAACCATCTCCAATGCCACCACCAAGACCTCTTCCTGGACGCTGTCCGAGGATTGGAACGACACAACCTCAGCCACTAATGAGAACGAAGAACAAATAGGAAAAACTGAACAGAAAACTGACAGTAACGGCAATGTTATAGAAGGAAAGTACTATGTAAGTAACAGTACGAGTGGTTCAACTTCTTCATCCACATCTTCCGGTAATTCAAGTTCCTCATCCTCCAAAGTTACTAATGACACTTCTACAGGAATAAACGGATCGTACACGACAGAAAAAGAAAAGGGAACAAGCGTGAATCTACATGCTGATGTATCTCTTTCCGCATCAATGCAGGCTGGACCTGCTGCTGCTCGGTACAATATGGGAACAGAAATTTCAGCCGGCGTTAGTACGGATATGACACAGAATGAAAAAAACTCTTTCTCAGCAGCTTCTTCGAGAAACACAAATGTTGGCACAGAAGAAACTAATAATAGCGAATCTCATTGGGACACCAGCAGCAGTTCTTCAAGTTCTTGGAATTCTTCCGATAGCTACGAAAAAAGCTCGTCCACAAACCACATTTCGGAAATATCCAGCATCATTTCCTCGGCTATTTTCAATCGTTATTCCTATACCAGCACAGAATCCAGAGGTGGAAACAACAGTTCTACCACCTCAACCGGCGAAAGTCAAGAATTGTCTAATGAGTATGCTTCTTACGTAGAATACTCTACCGAAGAGCAGATATCTTACAGTAAAACTATTGAGCTTTCCAGCGATGCAACCGGATATTATAGACTGGTAACCGCCGGAACTGTACACGTATTTGCAGTGGTGGGCTACGACCTCGCCACCAACTCCTACTTCACCTACACCTACAATGTGCTTGACAAGGAACGCCACGAATATTTGGACTACTCCAAAGACAACGCCAACTTCAATGACTGTGAAAATGCTATTCTGCCCTTTGAAGTCCCCTATACTGTTCACGAATTCGTTTCAAATTCTATTGCAAGATCTGATGGCCTCACTATAGACCCTGAAACAAAAATGATCACTGAATACAATGGCACCGCAGAACACGTCATTATTCCCGAATACATCTCTGTGAACAACGGTGACGGCACCTTCTCTGCCATCCGCGTCAGAGGTTTTGAAGCAGACGTCTTCAAAGGCAACACCAGCATCAAGAGCATAGCTCTGCCCAAGTACATTTCCACTATTCCCGACAGCGCATTTGAAGGATGTACCGCTCTTGAAACGGTGATCGGCTTCGGTATTACCCAGATCGGAGAAAACGCCTTTAAAGGTTGTGTATCCCTTAAAAAATTCAATGTAGACAAGTACATCACCGCTCTTGGAAGCAACGCTTTTGAAAATGCCCCCGAAATATCGGTATCCGCAGCCAATGCCTCTGTGGCAAGTGCTGCAATTGCTTCGGGAGCCAAGAGAATCACCTTGAACCTTTCTGATATGGAGGAGTCTTTCGATGGTCGAAAGATCGTGATCACCGAAAAGACCGAATACTTTGCCCTCATCAGCGACGGCAAGACCTACAAAAACCTGCAGTTGGATTCTAAAGCAACCGAAACCGTTGTAAACAACGTAATTTTTGCAAACAACACCGACACCCCCTTAAAGCTGTCCTCCGAAAAGGTTACGCTGAACAGAGTAAAGGTGGAAAATTGCTCGGGATTCGCCTTGATCTTATCTTCAGAGAATACCGCTCTCTATCTTTTCGGTACCATCGCACTGAATTCCGCCGGCGACAATGCTGTAATTACCAAGAATGTTGCAATGAGCAAAGCGGATGAAGGTGTGGCAGGAACGCTTTCCGTAAACGGCAATTATCTCATTTGCGGAGAGATCACAAACAACAAGTTCCTTTCTTTCAGCGACGGTGAGCTGATTACCATCACTCCGGACGAATTCAACCAATACCTGACATCAAGCACCGTTTCCTTTAATGCCAACGGAGGAAGCGTATCGCCTGCAACCATAATTGTAACCTATGGCTCAAAATACGGTACGTTGCCAACTCCTACACGAACAGGCTATACCTTTAAAGGATGGTATACCGCAGCAAGCGGAGGAACGCAAATAACCGCTTCTACTACCGTTTCGACAACGGCACCTCAGACGCTGTACGCTCAATGGAGTGCAATAAATAGTACTGTTACATTCGATGCAAACGGCGGCAGTGTGTCAACCGCAAGCAAAACTGTAACGTATAGCTCTACCTACGGCACGCTTCCTACTCCTACACGCACCGGCTACACCTTCAAAGGTTGGTATACTGCAACAAGCGGAGGAACAAAGATCACTGCATCTTCTACCGTATCAATTACCTCTGCCCAGACCCTGTATGCACAGTGGAGCGTAAATTCTTACACGCTCACCTTTAATGCCAACGGCGGCAGTGTATCCACCACCTCGAAGTCTGTAAACTATGGAGACACATACGGAACACTTCCTACTCCGACCAGAGATTATTATACCTTTAACGGATGGTATACCGCGGCAAGCGGTGGAAGCAAGGTTTCTTCTTCAACTGTAATGGGTGCAAGCAACACAACGCTCTACGCACAGTGGACGATAAAGCCCACCGAATGGGCTGTAGCCTCTTCCGTACCTGCAGGCGCACAAATTGTCAGCCGCAAGTGGACTTACACGTTGAGAGAATACACCTCCAATTCATCATCTTCTCTTTCCGGATGGACTCACTATGATACAGTAAGAACCGGTTGGGGCGCAACACAAGGACCTGTTTATTCCGATCCCTCTAACGGTGTACGAAATGTTTGGTCTGAATCCTATGAGACCGGAAGAACGCATCACTGGGTATATTATAGATGGCAAAAACCCTCAAATGATTACGGCAGTGATGTACAGTCAAGTTCTTATTACAACTATCAGGAAATAGACCTAACATATCAGCTCACTGAAAGCGGTTCAATGGGTGTCAACACCAGAGGATATAAGTATTGGCAAGGATCTACATATGATACTTATTGGTATTTAAGGGAGTACGATGAGATTCATTATGGTACCCGCTGGTATTATCAAGACCCCGTATACACCTACTATTTCTACAGAGACGTCAACAAAGAAACAACTTCTTCTAACCCCGCAGGTCAAGATAATGTTTCAAACGTAGTAGAATACGTACAGTACAGAGCAAAGTAACGCCGCTATCCATAGGCTCTAGAAAAACAAGATCCGCAAGCATCACGCTTGCGGATCTTGTTTTTCTTTGTGTCAATTTAATCCAACTCCGCTTTACCGGTGTAAAGCTCGTGGTATCTGCCCTTCATTTGGAGGAGCTCGTCATGAGTGCCTCTCTCGATGATCTCGCCCTTTTCAAGCACCATGATGGCGTTGGAATTGCGCACGGTGGACAGGCGGTGGGCGATGACAAAGGTGGTACGGTTGGTCATCAGACGATCCATACCCCGCTCGATATGACGCTCGGTACGGGTATCCACCGAGGAGGTCGCCTCGTCAAGCACCAGGATGGGTGCTTTTGAAATGGCGGCTCTGGCGATGTTTAAAAGCTGGCGCTGACCCTGGGAGAGGTTTGCGCCGTCGCCCGTGAGCATGGTATCGTAGCCCTTTTCAAGACGCATGATAAAGGAATGTGCCGAGGCGGTCTTTGCCGCCGCGATCACCTCTTCATCGGTGGCATCGGGGCGTCCATAGCGGATATTCTCCATCACAGTTCCTGTGAACAGGTGTGTATCCTGCAATACCATGGCGATGTTCTTTCTAAGCACCTCTCTCTTGATGTTGCGGATATCCACGCCGTCAATGGTAATGCCGCCCTCTTCAATATCGTAGAAGCGGTTGAGCAGATTGGTGATGGTGGTTTTACCCGCACCCGTGGAGCCCACGAAGGCAATCTTCTGTCCCGGCTTTGCGTAAAGGGAGATGTTCTTTAACACCGTCTTATCGGGCACATAGCCGAAGGTCACGTTTTCCACGCGCACATACCCCTGCATCTCGGGCATGGGATCTGCATCGGGTGCATCGGGCTTTTCGGGCTCCATATCCATCACCGCAAAAACTCTCTCTGCACCTGCAAGGGCAGAAAAGATAGAGGACATCTGCTGAGAGATCATATTGATGGGCATGGAGAATTGTCTGGAATAGGTGGAGAAGACCGTCAGTTCTCCGGGGGTAAAGCCGGTAAGGAACATGAGCACGCCGCCGATACACACGGTAAAGGCGTAGGTGATCTGGGAGGTATTGCCCATAATGGGACCCATGATGCCGCCGTAAAACTGTGCCTTGAACTGTTTGTCTCTCAAATCGTCATTGAGCAGGGCGAATTCATCAACACATGTCTCTTCATGATTGAAGACCTTGACCACCTTCTGCCCCGTTACCGACTCTTCAATATAGCCGTTGACCGCACCAAGGGCAGACTGCTGTCCCTTGTAGTATTTGGAGCTGCGCTTGGCGATCATGCCGCCGCCAAAGATGAAAATGGGGGTAAAGAGCAGGATGATGAGGGTGAGCCAAATGTTGGTGGTGATCATAAACACGAAGGTGCCCACCAGCGACACAACGCCCGAGACCATGGAGGTCAAGGAGTTATTGAGCATCATATCCACGTTGTCAATATCGTTGGTGAAGCGGCTCATGACCTCGCCCGTGCTGTTGGCGTCAAAATATCTGACAGGCAGGGTCTGCAGCTTTTCAAAAAGATCGTTTCGCAGGTTTTCGCCCGTTCCCTGGGAAACGGAGAGCATCAGCCGTCCCTGCAGATAGTTGAACACAATGCCCGAGAGATAAACCAGTGCCATCACGGCGAGCGCCGCAACAAGATACACCAGCATGGGGGTAAAGTCGTCTCTTGCAAGCAGGCTTGCAAAGGGCTCCAGCTCTGCAACCGAGGCAAAGATCCGATCCGCCAAGCGCACGAAAAAGCCTGCCTTTTCATCAAGCTCCACCCCTGCAATGCGGTTGATCACGGGGCTGAGCATAAAGGATGCCACAAGGGAGGTCAGTGTAGAGCCCAGCATACAAAAGAGCACAGCAAGGAGTCTGAATTTGAATTTCGCAAGATACTTCATCAGTCTGCCCAGCGTCTTTTTGGTGTCCTTGGGCTTGCCGCCCATCATTCTGCCGCGGGGTCCGGGTCCTCCGGGACCTCTTCCGGGACCTCTTCCGGGTCCGCCCGGGCCCTTGCCCGGCATGGAAGAGGAGGATGCATATTGCTTTTGGAGTTCTTCAAGGGTTCTTTTAGCCATTTTTTCTACCTCTCTTCCTTAAGAATTTCTGCCGTCGGTCTGCGAAACGAAGATCTCCTTGTAATCCTCGTTGCTTTCCATCAGCTCGTCGTGCGTACCCACGCCTGTAATTCTGCCGTTTTCCATCACCACGATCATATCAGCGTCCTTCACCGAGCTGATACGCTGTGCAATAATAATTTTGGTGGAGTTTTCAAGATAATCGGCAAGACCCTCTCGAATCTGCCGCTCGGTGGCGGTATCCACTGCAGAGGTGGAGTCGTCCAAGATCAGAATGCCCGGCTTCTTTAACAGTGCTCTTGCAATGCAAAGCCGTTGCTTCTGACCGCCCGAAACGTTGGTTCCGCCCTGATCCAGCTTGGTGTGATATCCTTCTGTAAAGGTGGAAACGAATTTGTCTGCCTGTGCCAGGGTGGATGCCTCTAAAAGCGCATCCATGCTTGCGTCCTCATCGCCCCAGCGCAGGTTGTCTTCGATCGTACCCGAGAAGAGCACGTTCTTTTGAAGCACCATGCCCACGCCTTCTCGCAAATGGTGCAGAGAATAGTCTCGCACGTCAATGCCGTCCACCAGCACTCGTCCCTCGTCCACGTCATACAAACGGGGAATGAGCGACACCAGCGTGGTCTTTCCACAGCCCGTGGAGCCGATGATGCCCACCGTTGCCCCTGCGGGGATTTTCAAATTGATACGATCCAGCACCGGATCCTCACTGCCCTTATAGTAGCGGAAGGTCACGTTTTCAAAGACGATCTCGCCGCCCTGCACCGTGGCATCCTTGCACTTGGAAAGCTCGTCAGTGAGATCGGTATGCTCGTCGAGCACCGCCCAAATACGCTTGGAGGATGCCATGGCACGGGAAAACATGACGAACATCATGGTCACCATCATCAAGGAGGACAAGATCTGCGTTACATAAGAAATGAAGGCAGACAGATCACCGATCTCCATGCCGTGGTTTTGCACCATACCTGCGCCAAACCACAAGATCACCATCACGGTCACGTTCATAAACAGCGTCATCACAGGAGACATGAAGAGCATGAGCTTCATGGCAGACATGCCCGCTTTTTTCATATTCCTATTGGCAACACGGAATTTCTCCTTTTCCCGATCCTCGCTGACAAAGGACTTCACCACCCGCACATTGGTGATGTTTTCCTGCACGGTGGAGTTGAGCGCATCCATCTTTTCCTGCATTCTGCTAAAGCGGGGGAAGCTGGTAATTACCAGGATCACGATCACCACCAGCATCAAAGGCAGCACCACTGCCAGCACCACCGACAGGTCGGGACGCAGGGAAATTGCCATAATAAGCGCACCG
Source organism: Clostridia bacterium (assembly GCA_017452335.1). Lineage (GTDB taxonomy): Bacteria > Bacillota > Clostridia > Oscillospirales > CAG-272 > UBA11512. Next base: position 2,846 of record JAFTMP010000252.1, on the reverse strand, counting down.
ATCATCATACCGGGTGCACGCAGCATCATACGCAGCATCATGTTCACCACGTTTTGGATCTGGGTCACATCGTTGGTCAGTCTGGTTACTAAAGACCCTGTGGAGAATTTGTCAATGCTGGCAAAGGAGAAGCCCTGTACCTTGGCAAACAGGTCGCGGCGCAGATCTGCGGCAAAGTTGACCGATGCCTTGGATCCGAAATAAGAGCCGCCAACGCCCCCCAGCATCATGAGCAGTGCCACCAGCACCATCAGCACTGCCGTGCCCATGGTCTGCCACACATAGGGTCCTGCCGTTAGATCTGCGGCAATACTCTGCATGCTTTCAAGCGCCTCCAATGCCGCAGGGGTATTGCCTGCCTGCAGTGCCTTTTCAAAAAGTGCCGCGGCACTGTCCAGCGCATCGGACCCCAGATGCTTTACAAAGCCCATCAGCGTTTCCCCGTCGTAAGCGCTTCCCGCGCTAAGGGCGTCTATTGCGGCAGTGATCTCTCTGCCGATGCCCTGAAATGCCGAGCCCAAATTCATGACTCTGGCAAAAAACAAGGGCATCAATACCTCTCCGATGACTTCCACGATCATGCAAAGAGGACCTAAAATGAAGTATTTTAGGTAAGGTTTAACGTATTTTGACCATTTTTTCATCTACTTTCCCTGCTTTCTTCAATGCTCTTCGTCCGTGCGTCCGCAAAAAGGGGGATGCTCCCATCCCTGCTCCTCACAGTACCCTCTCATCACCTTTTCAAGAAGGGCAACCAGCTCCCTTTTCTCCTCGGGTGTCACGGTTTTTGAAAAGCGTTCATCCAACACCTTGATGCGTGCTCTGTTTGCGCGGTCCACATCCTTGCCCTTTTCGGTTAAGTACACCCGCACCGCCCGCTGGTCCATCATGTTTTTTTCTCTGGTCACATAGCCGTCCCGCTCCATCTTTTCAAGGGCAATGCTGACGGTGGAGGGCTTTAAGCCTGTGAGCTTTGCCAGTCTTCTCTGACTGCACCCGTCGTTGTGCACCAAATGGAACAGCAGGTTTCTGTAGCCCACCGGCACCCCGTTTTCCTCGCAGACCTTGCGCATTTCATGCTGAAAAATACGCGAGAGCTGATTGACCACAAACATGATCTCCTTTTCGGGCGCTCCATGCTGCTCGGGACAATGCTGCTTGATCATATTCTCTTCACTCATTGATCTCTTCCTTTCTCATTTTTTATTTGCTGTCTTTATAAAATTAGATTTCAAACTAATTTTAGTATAGCACCCTTTTTGATGTTTGTCAATATCTTTTTCAAGCGTCTGCAAAAAATCTCTCATCATAAGAAATAGTTATACACTGTTTTGGAATGATAATTTTAACTTATACTTGGTATAGAAAAGAACGATAACTTTACCCCACTTCCCTCTTTACAAAACGCACAAAAGGTTGTATAATAGTGTTGTGTGCCGTGCTTTTTCGGCACCCAAACTCCAATACTGATATAAAACCGAAAACAACCGATTTTTTATAAGTGAAAGGCGGAATAAGGAAATGTTAACTGCAATTGTGGGCATCAACTGGGGCGACGAAGGCAAAGGACGCATGGTAGACCTGCTCTCCGAGGAACAGGATATCGTAGTACGGTATCAGGGCGGCAACAACGCCGGTCATACCGTTGTAAACCATTTGGGTAAATTCATTCTCAACCTGCTGCCCTCGGGCATTCTGCGCGAAGACGTGGTATGCGTGATGGGTAACGGTATGGTAATTGATATTGAGCACCTGGCAGGTGAGGTCAAGAGACTGACCGATGCAGGCGTAAAGATCACCCCCGACAACCTGAAGATCAGCGATAAGGCACAGATCTGCATGCCCTACCACGTGGCTTTGGACCGCATGGAAGAGCAGAGACTCAAGGACAAGAAGTTCGGCTCTACCGGCAGAGGCATTTCTCCCGTTTACGGCGATAAATACATGAAGAAGGGCATTCGCATGGGCGACCTGCTTCATCCCGAATATCTGGAAAGCAGACTGAAGGACATTGTAGACTTCAAGTCTCTGACCGTGGAAAAGGTATACGGCGGCGAAAAGCTGTCCTATGAAGCAATGCTTGGCTGGCTGAGAACCTACGGCGACATTTTCAAGCCCTTCATCTGCGACACCTCCATTTATCTGGATAACGCACTCAAGGAAGGCAAGAAGGTCATGCTCGAGGCACAGCTTGGTGCGCTTCGTGATATCGACTTCGGTATCTATCCTTATACCTCCTCTTCTTCCACCATTGCCGCTTACGGTCCTGTGGGCTCGGGTATTCCCAACCACAAGCTGGATCTCTCCATCGGTATCATGAAGGCATATTCCTCCTGCGTTGGCGAGGGACCCTTCACTGTTGAAATGTGGGGCGATGAGGCTGAGGCACTGCGCGAGGCAGGCGGAGAATACGGCGCGGCAACCGGCAGACCCAGAAGAGTGGGTGCCTTTGACGCAGTGGCTTCCCGCTACGGCGTGAGAGCACAGGGCGCTGACGTGCTGGCACTGACCAAGATGGACGTGCTCTCTTATTTAGATCAGATCCCCGTATGCACCGCTTACGAGATCGACGGCGTAAAGACCTTCGACTTCCCCACCGGCGAAGCGCTCAACAAGGCTAAGCCTGTAATCGAGTATATGCCCGGCTGGCACTGCGATATTTCGGGCGTGAGAAGCTTTGAAGACCTGCCCAAGGAAGCAAGAGACTATGTACTTGCTTTGGAAGAGCTGGCAGGCTGTCCCATTAAGTATGTTTCCGTAGGCGCTGAAAGAGACGCTTACATTGAGAGATAATCGGCATTTTTTCCGCCGAAGCCCTTCAAGGTGACTTGAAGGGCTTCTTTTGT
>JAFTMP010000251.1 GCA_017452335.1 Clostridia bacterium | reverse complement strand
GCAGGCGAAGGTTTTTGATGTCAACCCTCGTCTTGATTATTCCTGCCTGAACGAGCACAACGCCGTCCTTGTTCGGCGGCGCGAGCACCGTGGCATTTTTGTCAATATCTTTGAGGTGGAAGCACAGCTTAACAGCAACGTGATCGGACGGGGCGTGGGCTCCAGCAAGCGCATGGCGGAACAGCAAGCCGCCAAAATGGCGCTGGGGTATTTTGGCATTTCCTGCCAAGAGGACGCATGAAGCACGCCAACATTCCCCTGTTTATCCCCCATTTGGGATGCCCCCACACCTGTATTTTTTGCAATCAACGAACCATTTCGGGAAATTGCGGTTTTTCTCTTGAACAAACAGAACAAACCATGCACCGCGCCCTAAAAACGCTGGGGGAGCGGGCAGGAGAGATCGCTTTTTTTGGCGGCTCCTTTACGGCGATCGACAGAGGGCTGATGTGTTCTCTTTTAAAAATGGCAAAGGAGCAAAAGGACAAGGGGCGGGTGCAGGGTATTCGGCTGTCCACCAGACCAGACTGCATTAACGAAGAGATCTTAGATATTCTTGAAGAATACGGCGTTACAAGCATTGAGCTGGGCATTCAAAGCACCGATGATGAGGTGCTCACCGCCACAGGAAGAGGACATGACAAGAACGATTCACAAAGCGCCTGCGCGCTGATTACAAAAAGAGCGCGTTTTTCCCTGGTGGGACAGCTCATGTTAGGGCTTCCCTGCTCTACGCCCGAAAAGGAAGAGCAAAGCGCCCGTGACATCTGCGCATGGGGCGCGGATGGCACGCGCATCTATCCCACCGCAGTGCTTGCAGGCACCCCTCTTGCCGCGCTTTATCAAAAGGGAGGCTACGTCCCTCTGAGCCTTGAAGAGGGCGTTGCACGCTGTGCACCGCTGATGCGTATTTTTGAAGAGCACCATGTGAAGATCCTGCGCATGGGACTTTGTGCAGAAGAGGGCGTGAGCCGCGATCTGCTTGCGGGGTGTTATCATCCTGCCTTTGGAGAGCTGGTAGAAAACCGCCTGTTTCTTGAAGAGATCGAAAAAGAACTTGAAAAAATCCCCCCGAAAAAGGGAAAAACCTATACCGTCTATGTTGCCAAGGGCGCGCTTTCCAAGGCGATCGGACAAAAGGGGTCAAACAAACAACAATTAAGTAAACAATACGGTTGCCTCCTGCGCTTTGCCGAAAAGGAAGGGCTTGGCGGACGGGAGTGCGCAATCGAGGAAGGATGATACCGTGCGACTGAAATCCCTTGAGCTACAGGGCTTTAAGTCCTTTCCCGACCGCACGAAACTGAATTTCGATGCGGGCATGACCGTGGTCATCGGACCAAACGGCAGCGGAAAATCCAATATAGCAGATGCCATTCGCTGGGTCCTCGGGGAGCTTTCCAGCAAAAACATCCGCGGAACCAAAATGGAAGACGTGATCTTCGGCGGCACGGACAACCGCCGTCCCATGGGGTATGCGGAGGTCTCGCTGACCTTTGACAATACCTCGGGCGAAATCGCCCTGCCTGTGGAATACGACGAGGTGACCGTTACCAGAAAATACTACCGCTCGGGCGAGAGCGAATACATGATCAACGGCAAAAACGTGCGCTTAAGAGACATTACCGAGCTGTTTATGAATACGGGGCTTGGTAAATCGGGCTATTCCATCATCGGTCAGGGGCGCATTTCCGAGATCATCTCCAAAAAGAGCGAGGACCGCAGAGGAATTTTTGAAGAGGCGGCGGGTATTTCCAAATACCGCTACAGAAAATCCGAAGCGGAGAGAAAGCTTGAAAAAACCGACGACAACCTCTCAAGAGTCACCGACATTTTAAAGGAACTGGAAGGCAGAGTGGGTCCGCTTGAAAAGGACGCTGAAAAGGCACGGCGCTATTTAGAGCTGTATGCCGAGAAAAAGCAGGTGGACGTGGGGCTGTGGCTTTATGAAATCGACTCCATCCGCACCCGCAACGAAAAATTGCAGCAAAGCTATGAAATTGCCAAGCATGAGCTTGAAATGGCGGAGGACTCCCTGCAAAGCTTAGAGCGGCAAAGCGAACTGCTTTTGCAGCGCGTGAAGGAAAACAGAGAAAAAAGCGAAAGCGCTTCCAAGGAATACGCCGCGCTGACCGAAGAACGGCATTTGGCAAAATCGGCAATTTTGCTGGCAGAAAAGGATCTGCAGCACTGTCAAACAGAGGAACAGCGCTTCAAGGAAGAAATTGAAAAGAAAAAGACTGCCGGTGCGCGGCAGGCAGAGCTTTTGCAAACACTGTGCCTCGAAAAAGAGAAGGCGCAAGTGGCAGTAAAGCAAAGCGAACAAGCACTGACGGCAGTGCAAGAGGAGATCGAAGCACTGCGGGAGCAAATTGCATCCTGCCACGCCGAAAAGGAAGAGGCAGAGCAGAAAATTGAGCATACCAAAGAAGAGCTCTTGACCCTCGAAAAGAAGCTTTCTACCTTAGAGGGCAGTAAATCGGGCGAAAAAGAGCGCAAGGACGATTTGGAAGAGCGCATTGAAGAGCTCTCCTTGCGCATGCGCAAAACGGGCGAGGGACTTTTGCGTGCAGAAGAAAGTCTGAAAGGCTATAAAGAAAAGATCGCATCCTGCAAAGAGACCATTTCGCAAAAAGAGCACAAGCTCGCTGAGCTTGCAGAAGCAAAGCGTACCCTGCAAGCAAAGATCGGCGAACAGAAGGTCAAAAGTAACACAGTGCTGGAACGCATCAGGCTTCTTCGGCGCATGGAAGAGCATTTTGAGGGCTACGCCGGCTCGGTGCGCCACGTGATGAACCGCGCGGCAAGCGGTGGCTTGCAGGGCATTTGCGGTCCTGTTTCCAAGCTGATCTCGGTGCAAGAGCGCTACGCACTTGCCATTGAAATCACCCTGGGGGCGAGTCTTCAGCACATCGTTACCGAGGACGAGCGCGCGGCAAAGGAAGCCATTGGCGAATTGAAGCGCTCGGGCAACGGCCGCGCCACCTTCTATCCCCTGTCCACCATGAACCCCAAGGGTCTGGACGTGGACAAAAAGAAGCTTTCCTCCTTAAAGGGCTTTGTGGGCGTTGCAGACAAGCTGGTAGAGTACGATGCCAAATACCAAAGGGTGATCGAATATCTGCTGGGCAGGACCGTTATTTGCCAAACACTGGACGATGCCTCGCGCATTGCCGAGGCATTCGGCAGAAGCTTTAAGGTGGTGTCGCTGGACGGACAGGTCATCAACGCAGGAGGCTCCTATACCGGCGGTTCGGTGAAGAAAGAGGGCGGTATTCTTTCAAGAGGTGCCGAGATCAAGCGTTTGGAGCAGGAAGCCGAGGAGCTTGAAGCACTGCTTGAAAAGCTGCAACGAAACGGCAAAAAGTTAGAAAGCGAGCAAAGCGCTCTTGAAAGTGCACGGGAGCAGGAGCAATCCACTCTGGATATCCTCACCGTGATGTACAATTCCGAGGACACCGACTGCAAGGTGCGCAAGGCAAAGCTTGACAGCGACCGTTCTCAGCTTGCCGCACTGGAAGAGGGCCTGCAGGCGCTCAATGACCAAATGGCAAACTACAGTGAGGAAAAGGCGGGCATTGAAACGGAAATTTCCGCTGTGAATGACAAGATCCGCCGTCAGCAAGTCGATATTGAAGCCATTGCAGAAAGAGAAGCCGCCCTTTCGGAGAAAAGAAG
>JAFTMP010000250.1 GCA_017452335.1 Clostridia bacterium | reverse complement strand
TTTTGCAGTTTTTAGAAATGCTTTTTACCGATTCAAGATACCAGTAACGGCGCACAAATACTTCCCTGCGTTCCTTTGAAAGTGTTTTTAAAAAATCGCTGATCGCTCTGCCCAACGCCTTTGCTTCAAGCTCACTTTCCACATTTTCAAGTGCCGGCAAGCACACCGCCATCTCCGCACTCATCTCCACTATTTCCGCTCTACGCTTCTGTCTTTTGCTTTCCTTGATGCGGTTTAAGCAAATCTGTCTTGTGATCTTGCGCAAAAAGGGAAAGAAATAGTCTCTTGGCTCATGGGGCGGAATGGCATTCCACGCGGCAAAATAGGTGTCATTTTCACATTCGTCGGCAACTGTATGATCTTCAAGAAAACCAAATGCCAGCATATTTAACGATTTACCGTATTTTTCCGCCGTTTTTGCAATGGCATTCTCGTCGCGAGACAGATACAGCTCCACGATCAGATTGTCTTCCATACGCTCTCCTTTTCAGTCTTTAAAGGCCTTCAACCTTATAAGCAACTTTTTTGTGCCGTGGTTGCAACAAATTTCAAAAATTTTCTATATCATAACATAATTCTTTTTGTATTGCAAGAAAAATCCCCAACGTGAAGTCCCGAAGGGGAAAATGTGTGGGGAAACAATTTTTTCAGAACTCGGGAGGCAGGTTCCAAACTATTTCACTAAGTTTATTCGCTTGCTCGTAATTCATCTTGTACCATGGACCGTTCTCTGCACGAATGAACATGTTTCCGAAGTGATAAATGGTGGTGCTGCCACCGTCGGCAAAATATAGTGTGATGACCCAGGTCATGCCGGAATATTCATTGGGGTTTTCGCCAAAGTCCGCGTTCAGATCAAGATCTAACAGATAGTCAATAATTTGCGCGCGCCCCTGTACATTGGTAAACGCGTAAGAATAGCTCTCAGGCAAAGAAGAGATGGCAATCCTGCTAACCGACCGTTCGGTATCAAACAGGGGGCTTAGAGAGTAGTTAAAAGAAATGCTATCTGCAAAAAGAAGATCGGCACCCTCTCTTTGCTCAAAATCACTGAACAGTACAGAAGCCACACCCATCCTGCGCTCTGCTTCAGCGCATTTTGACCAGTCATAGACCACCTGCACCCGCTCGCCTCTTTGTAGGTAGGAGTCAGCGGACTCTGTGACCACTCCTTCAAAGCCCTCATCGGTAAGCTTGTCGATCTGCACGATCACCTCGGGCAATGTCTCGGGCGGGGGCGCGATGGTCTCAAGAGGTTTCAAACTGCTCCCGGAAACAGGGGGATCGGATGAGGGAGGGGTTCCCATAGATGTCTCTCCCGGTTCTTCGGGTAGTGCGGAGCATATATTATCGGGTTGATCGCCTATTTCTTCGGGCAGACTGCCGAGCAGTGCATCGCTACAGCCTGCAAACAGGAGCATTAGGGTAAGCATTAGCATAAAAACACTTGTTTTTTTCATTTTTCAGTTCATCCCCCTTCAACAATTTAGCATTTATTCGGTAATCTGATAGCTAAAAAAGAGGTGCTTGTGGTCGATATCACAACCCGATTGCTCGTATTCTTCACCGCTTTCCAGGGATTTGGCTGGGGCGATATCGACGATCAATTCAACATCAAGATAGAGATTATGATCTTCTGCGCGCACATAATAGTGATAGCTGCACTCTTCGCTATTGTAAAGTGCCGGCTCCTCCAAAAACTCTTCCTCCGCCTTTTTTACAAGCTCGTTTTTGACCTTGTAAAGATACCGTTCATCCTCCTCGTCCACTTCGATCTGCTCTCCCGAGGAAGGAAGAACAATGAAATAGCAGTCATTCTCCTTCAACACGCTTTCTGAATTTCCCCAAAATGCAGGATCACTGCATCCTGTAGAAAGGAAGATCAAAGCGAACATCAGTGCGATAATGCACGTCTTTTTCATAGGGTCACCGTCCTTTCTTTACACTGCGGGTGTAACAACGATCTTTACAACATTGCCGTTTGATTCTGCATTCTGCTCAAGGGTGCGGGCACCCTGCTCCAAGATTTCTTTTTCTACTTTTGTCAGCTCGTCCATATTTTCCGATACAAGAGACAAGGTCAGTAGTCGGCTTGATACAAACTCACCCTTTTTCATCATGGCACTAAAAAGCGTGTTAAGAGCCTGCGGGTAAGAAAGTCCTTCTAATTCTAAATCCGCCAAAAGCGCTTTTCCGTTCTCGTTTTCACCTTGCACAGCACACACAACACCCTCTTTTATCTGCAAAGACACACTTGACAGCGCTTGAAGAGTCAGCGTTATTGTCTGCTCATCGGGCAGTGGTACCGAGGGCATAGGATCGACGGGTGCCACTGATTCTTCCGGAGGATAAAAAGAGTTTTCCCCCGATATATAACCATTGTCCGAATGTTGTCCATCCTCAGACCATCCCTCGCCGGGCTCACTTTCTTCGATGCCATTGGAGGCTTCCTCATCTTTTCCTGCATTTGTAACTGGCGCATCTTCGAGAAAAAGCGCGGAGAACAACAGCACCATCGGGAAAGACAGCGCCAAGAGCGCGCATACGCAAGCGATCAGCAAGGTGCGTCTTTTCTTGTAGACGGGTGCTTGCAGGATGGTTGCCTCTGCGGCTTCTTCGATCAATTCCTCATCAAGATCTTCAAAAAGATCCAGCAATTCATCGCCTCTCATACCGCAAATCCCTCCTTTTCAAGATGCTCTTTCAGCTTTTTCCTTCCGCCTGAAAGGATGCTTTTGACCTTACTCTCTCCGATCCCCAGCTTCTTTGCGATCTGATCGATGGATTCTAAATACCAATATCGACGCACGAAAATAATTCTCTGCTCGCTGGGCAATTTTTTAATAAATACGCTGATGCTCTGCATCAACAGCTTTTGATCCACTGTCTGCTCCACAGTTCCCTCACAGGGCAAGCAAAGCTCCAATTCGCTTGACAGCTCCACAAGCACCGCACTTCTCTTTTGTCTGCTCCCGTCCCGAATACGGCTGATAGAAAGTCTTCTTGTGATCTTGGCAAGAAAGGCAAAAAAATGTGCGCGAGGCTCGGCTGGTGGGATGGCATTCCAAGCCTTTAAATAGGTGTCATTTTCACATTCCTCCGCCATCATTCGATCCCCTAAAATGCCAAAGGATATGCTGTTTAGTTTTTGTCCGTACTTTTTTGCAGTGAGCGTGATCGCCTGCTCATCCCGCATGAAATACAGATCTATAATTTTGGAATCGTCCATTGCTTTTCCCTTTCGTTTGTGTCTTCACCTATATAGACTCTCTTTTTTTTAATTCGTCGCATCTATTTTGAAAAATTTAATTTTTTACATTATAGCATACCAACCGTCTCTTTGCAAGAAAAAACAGCACGTCCTTCACTACATAAAAAATACAGATCCTTAGAGGACAAGTCCTTCAAGGATCTGTGATAGGAATTTAAATCATTTTACAGTCAAGATGTAAGCGCAGGTTACGGGAACACCTTTTTCGTTCTTTAAAGTGAAGATGTAAGTCTCACCCGCAGTAATGCCGGTTGCTTCTACACTGAAGGAACGAAGCTCCCCTTCGCCCTTCACGGTGTAGGAGGTGACCTGTGTGCCGTCTGCCTTGGAAACTGCAACCGTCAAGGTATCTTCCTCAACCTCGGTGGGAATGCGTCCGTCGATCATCAGCTTTCCTGCATCATTCTTGCCGACGGTCATGGTCATTTGGTCGCTTCCTGCCTTTTCAAAGATCCATGCACCGTAGTCACGGATATCAGCACCGGAAACCAAAACCACCTTGCCGTCTACCATACCCATCGCATAGCGTGTATCATTTGCAAGACGAATATTATAAGTTCCGTCTTCAAGCTGTACCACCTTCCAGGTCTGGGTGTTTCTGGAGAAGTTATAAGCATTGAACTTCACGTCAACGCCGTCTGTAATATTCTTGCCCTTGATATCTAAGATATATTCTTTATCATGCAAGCCGATCACGTGATAGCGGTTTACCAGATCGAATTCTACATCAAAGATCGTTGCGTCCAGCACGGAAGGACCGGATTCCAGCAGAAGCACCTTGCTGGTGCAATAAAGACCGCTGTTTACGTTCTTCAACTTATAGGAACCCACATCATGGAACTTCTTGGGCTCTTCTCCCAAGTCAAAGACAAATCTGGTGTTGTTTCCTGCCTTGATCTTGGACATGGTCTCATCGGGAATAAGCTCTGCTTTCTTGTTGCCCTCACCATCATAAAGAGTGATCTTGTGCACCGTCACACTGGTCAGCGTGGATGCAATATTCAATCCCCAAAGGTAGTCTTCAAATTTTGAAGAACCAACCGCTAAATTCTGATATCCTAAAGTAATAAATGCCTTTTCAGCCTTTCCGTCTACTTGACCGGAGAAGGTAACATAAGTTTCGCCATCCTTCAAGTAGTCGTAATTGCCGTGAATACCCTCAAAGTTCAGACCATAGTTGAAGAGCGCAGGCACTTCGTTTTCAATGGTGTCGGTAGCATCGGTACGGGAAAGCTCCACATAGAAGCCCTCTCTGTTGGTGGTTTCCAGCTCGATGGTCACATACGCCTCGGGCTTGCTTACTTCGATATCCTTTTCCCAGTAGATAAAGCAGAACTGGTCAAGACCCAGGTTTCTGCCTTCAATGGCATTCATTTCTTCAAATTCGGAAATATCGTTAACAGCATCGTACATCATCCAGAAGTAGCCATCGTTTGCCCAGTTTTCGCCCCAAGAATTGGCGATCAAAAAGGCGCCCTTCATGGTGATGCCGTTTACGGTACAGGTAATGTTGTCATCATATCCAACGATAGATACCTGGTGTCCGCCGCTCTTGCCCACGGTATGGGTGCAAACCTGCTCGCCTGCCTTAGCGGTGGTGCCCTTTACATCCTTGGCGGTTAAATACTGATATTTCCAGCTATAAGAGAATCCACCGGTAACCACAACATTTCCTTGTACCAGTGCATCCTTGATCTTATACATCAGTTCAGCACCGCCCTCGGAATAGGTCAAGTTATGCTGAATGGTATTGGTCCAGATCTGTTCATAATCGGTAATACGGTATTCCAGTGCTTTTTCAAGCTCGCCCTCGGTAACCTGCCAGCTAATGGTCTGAGGTTGTCTGTTATAAACGCTGTCACCGGTGGGATAGCCGGGGGTAGATTCATAGAAATAGCAATCCTTCAAGAATGCCGCGCCATGGCTCTTGATGATCTCATATACCCATGCAGTACCTGCACCGGAGAAATTATAAGTAAACTTAGGCGCAAAAATGGTAGATTCATCGCCGCTGGAGGGATTCCACTTCACATTTTCGTCCTTGGAATGCAGATATCTTGAAACGGCATTGGTAAGCTGTGTATAGGTAATTGCCTGAGACGCACAGGTACCAAGTCCGCCTTGGTTATCAATGGGAGGCAGATGGGTGGTGCCGATCAGAGAAAAGCTTTCGGGAATTTGATCCTTCGGCAGCATTTCATGTTCAACAATTACAGGAACATCGGATTTGTCATCATCGTCTACGTAATTGTCAACGTACTGTTCCTCGGATGTTTCACTTTCCAATGAGGAGTCGGAGGCGGGTGCTTCAACGGTGGTTTTGCCCGATGCACAGGATGCAAGCATCGTACAAAGCATCATTGCCGCCAAAATGATTGCGAGTAATCTTTTCATGGGTAGTCTACCTTTCTTTAAGCGGGCGCAGAATCTCTGCCCTCTTTATACATGATACATGTTTTTCACCTTTCTGTCAAGAAGGTGAAACAAATAAATGTAAATAAACTATGAACGCTCAATTTGCTCCGTCAGCAAGTTTCGCATTTCTTCCACACTGTCGATACGATTCACCGTATCACGCAGCTTCGGTGCACCGGGCATGCCCTTGATGTACCAGGCGATGTGCTTTCTTGATTCAAGAAGTCCGGTATGTACACCCTTGTCAGCAATCAACAACTCAAAATGTGCTAATGCCTTTTCCAGTCTTTCTCGAAAACCGGGGGCTTGGTATTCCTTTCCTTCTAATTTTGCACGAATCTCCTCAAACAGATACGGATTTCCCAGCGCTCCCCGCGCGATCATCAAGGACGCACAGCCGGTATACTCCTTCATGTGCAAAGCATCCTGCGCACTCATGATCTCGCCGTTTCCGATCACGGGAATCTTTACCGCTGATACACAGTCCTTGATCACCTCTAAGTCCACCGGCGGGCGATACATCTGCTCTCTGGTCCTTCCGTGCACACAGACTGCCGAAAGTCCTGCTTTTTGCGCCATTTCTGCATATAACGGCGCGCAAATATGATCCTTGTCAAATCCCGCTCTGATCTTCACCGTTACCGGCACGGTTGACCCTTCCTTCACTGCCGCCATGATCTCCCCCGCCAAAACAGGGTCACGCATGAGCGCACTGCCCTCTTTGTTTGACACGATCTTATGCACGGGACAGCCCATATTGATGTCGATGGCAAAGGGGAGAATTTCGCTTTGGCACCCTTCATAGCTGCCTGTTGACAGCATATTTGCCGCCTTTGCCATAATTTCGGGATCAGAGCCGAAGATCTGAAGCGCAATCGGATGCTCTTCGGCACGAATGCGGGCAAGCACTGCCGTTTTTTTATCTTTAAAGCAAAGCGCCTTTGCGGAGATCATTTCACTCACAGTATAATCGGCACCGCCGGCAATGCAGATCTTTCGAAAGGCATAGTCAGTCGCCCCCGCCATGGGTGCTAAGCACAGCTTATTTTCAAAAGAAAAGGTATCCACGTTCTCTCTCCTTTTCAATATTTTCTTAAAAATGAACGAGGTGCGTGAAGTCCACACCTCGTTTTTTGTAGTATAACCGAGTCTGTAAGCCGGGTTCTGTTCCTTTTTGCAAAGGCTGCATTCATCTATCTGTGACGTTATGTTACCATAACGCTCCATGGGTTGGTTACCATGTGCCACCCGCGGGTATGGGCCGGGCAAGCCTGCGTGAGCACCCGCATACGGTGTTGCTTCGGATAGGGTTTACATTTGCGCAGCGTTACCGATGCGCCGGTGAGCTCTTACCTCGCCTTTCCATCCTTACCTGCAAAGCAGGCGGTTTATTTCTGTTGCACTTTCCCTAAAGTCGCCTTCGGCGGACGTTATCCGTTATCCTGCCCTGCGAAGCCCGGACTTTCCTCATAGTAATACCTTTCGGCAACATACTACGCGAATGCACAACTCGGTTGAAGGTAGTATACACTTTTTTTCTTTTTTTGTCAATAAGAGATTTTAAAAACGCCGCTTCCAAGCACGGAAACGGCGTTTTCTCACGGTTTATTTACTCAATACGTACATCTATTTTGCTGAGCTTTTCAAGAAGGATCTCCTCATCGGTAGGATCTTCCTCCAGCTCCTCGATCTGACGGCGGATGCTGAGCATTTTTTCATCGGTCTTGCTGATGACGTCCGCACACTCTTTTAATTGGGTGCAGATCTCGTCACATCCGCAAATATCGTTTTTGTAGCGGAGCTGATGCTCCAGGCTTGCCCAGAAGTCCATTGCCATAGTGCGGATCTGTACCTCCACCTTCACGTTCTTTTTCTGCTCGGAGAAAAAGACGGGAACCTCAACGATCAAATGCAAGCTTCTGTAGCCGTTGGACTTGGGGTTCGCAATATAATCCTTCTTTTCAATTAAGGTCACATCGTCCTGCTTCAAAAAAGCATCGGCGATCATGTAAATATCATCAATATAAGCACAGATCACACGCACCCCTGCCACATCGTGGATGTGCTCTTCAATGTTTTCAAGGGTAAAGCGCAGATTTCTCTTCGACAGCTTAGAAGCGATTCCCGAGGTCTTTTTCAGTCGGGAGCTCATAGAACTGATGGGGTTTCTCTGATACCGCACCTTGAATTCGGTGCTGAGCACCTCGAACTTGGTCTGCACCTCCTTCATGGCACAGGTGTAGATCATCATAAGCTCTTTATATTCCACGATGGTGCCCATCATGTGCTTTCCTCTTTGGAACATGATGTCCACGGCACTTTCCGAAAGACTGGAAACCACTGCAGAAAGACTGCCGTTTTCTGCGTTTTGTATCCATTTATCCAGCTTATCGCCGTCTATTTTTCCAAAATAACGTTCACTCATTGATTTTTACCGTTCTGTTTCTCTTGTCAAGATAATCCTGTAAAATAATTTCCGCAGAAAGGGTATCGACCACCTGTTTTCTCTTCTTTCCGCGGCAGTTTGTTTCATTTAGGAAGCGGTGCGCCACCATGGTAGAGCAACGCTCGTCCACCAAAATAATCTTCATTCCGCAGGCTTCCTCCAGCTTTAAAGCGAAGTCTGAAACCTTCTGTGCTCGCGGACCTTTAGAACCGTCCATATTGATGGGAAGCCCCATCACCACCTCTTGCGCGCCTTTTTCGCGGATCAGATCAGCCAGCCGCGTGATCAAGCGCTCCTCGCTGTATTCGGTAATGGTCATCAGTCCCGATGCCATCTGCCCAAAAGGGTCGGAGAGTGCCACACCGGTGCGCACATCTCCCAAATCTATTCCAAGTACTCTTGCCAATGTAATTCTCCTTTAATAAAAGCCGCCCATTCGCGCTTCTCTCACGCCCTCAACAACCTGAGAAACAAAATTCTCCACTTCTTCAAACGCCTCTTCCTTTTTCGGTCCGTTAAAAAGGGCGCACCCGAATGTACCCTCAATGATCCGCATAGATTGCATACAAAGCTCGGCATCAAGAAGGCGATCATTTAATGCCCTTGCCCCTTCATCGTTCTTTTCACCGACAAGGATCATCACGGGAAGTCCCTGCTCAACAGAGGCGGACCACTGGGGATCGGATATCAACAAGTGTGCTTCGAAAACTTGACGGTAACCGTCTGCAGTGAGCGAGTAGCCACCGGGAAGCGCGTCTTCTTCCACAGCTCCCGATTCAAGCGCATACACTGCTTTTCTATAGCCATACAGCTTCTTTTCAAGTGCGGGAGCGGGACGGTTCTTCTTGTTACCCATACAACCAAGGGCAAAGGTCAGCTTGCCCATAAAGGGGGAGAGGACCACATGATCGGGGGAAGAGAGAATGATGCCGTCAGCCGTTTCCTTATAAAGCGCCATCCAACGGCAAAGCACATCGGC
>JAFTMP010000030.1 GCA_017452335.1 Clostridia bacterium | reverse complement strand
TCCCTTCTTATATCCCTTTACCATAAAGGGGGGTGCTACACACAAAAGTAAAACTATAAAAGGAAGAGCCAGCAGCAATCCGATCAGCAACGAGCCAAACTGAGATACAAACCCTGCTGCGGAGTCTAACATTGAAAGTAAACTGTCCATAAATACCTCACTAAAACCGTTTTGTTTCCTGTGTATTTTACCACCAAGCGCAAAATTTGTCAAGGGAAAAAGACCGTTTTTCAAAATCCGTGCAAATACTTTCTGAAAAATGAAAAAAGTGAATTTGCCGTTTGTGCCTCAGAAAGGAGGCGAAATGGCGTTTTTTTAGCCAACAAGGCAAAAACCGTAGGGGTGCCTCAAATGCATACGCATTTGAGACACCCCTTTAGACTTATTTAATGTTTAACAAATTTTAAACTTATACAGTCTGGGTAGCGAGATAGTTCAGCAGTGCAGTAACGTCACCGATCATGATCTCACCGTCATTATCCAGGTCGCCCACGCCGTTTTCAAGAACAACGCTTTCGTCGCCGGACAAGTAGTTAAGAAGAAGCGTTACGTCGCCGATCATAACGGAACCGTCGCCGTCAATATCAGCAGGGTTTACAGTAACCTCTTCGGAAAGGGTTACGGTTGCAACGCCCGCCCAAGCAGTGGTATTCCAAGAAGTTACAACGATCTTGTAACCGTCGATCTCCATAGCGCTCTCAAGAGCCACGATGCCTGCGTTTTCAGGAGCACCCTCAAAGTTTTCGGGCCATGCTTCCAGACCCTCCTTCACAAGGATCTCTTCGCCGTCAACGATCACATATACGTCATACAGACCGAATGCACCGCTTGCGGGAGCCTGCTCGTTCATCGCGTAAACGCCGATGGTTCCAACAGTCTGAGGAGCCGCAAAGTTCACCTGAACATGAACACTCTCGGTATCTGCATACCAGTTGGTTCCCCACATGGTGTGTGCGTTACCATCAAGCATATTGTTGATGGAGTTGACATCGCCCCAGTCATTCGTCAACTTCTCGGAGGTAGAAATTACAACGGGCTTGCCATCCACATCGGTCTTTGCAAGCTCAGTGGGGTTTGCAACAACATCAACGCTGAAGTCAGCTACGTTACCCCAAGCAGTTCCGTTCCAAGAAGTGATTACAATGATAATGCTGTCAGCAGGGTAGGTTGCGCCCAAATCGACAACATTGGCACCCTCAGGCTTATCTGCATAGGTAGAAGGCCATGCTTCAACATTTGCGGCAACCTTGTTTACTACAGTACCGTTTACTACATAGATGTCGTAAGTACCCCATGCCTTGCCTGCGTTTTCATTTACGGGATATCCCTCGTCTTTACAGTCAATGGTCATGCCGTCAACATAGATCTTATTAGCGTAATTCAAAGTAATGCTCATGCCTGCATAGAAGCCGGTACCGCAGCAAGTACCATTATTGCCGTCCAAAATATTGGATACTGCGTTCAGTCCGTTAAAGGGGAAGCTGGTAACTCCGCTTGAAATAACGGGCTGTCCGTCAACGCCATAGGTTGCAAGAGGAGCATTGTCAGCAGCAGCGGTTGCGGAAAGCTCTGCAACGTTTGCCCAGTTGGTGCCATACCAATCGGTAATCACAACCTTAATTGCTTCAGCTTCATAAGTAGCTTCGTCGAAGGTCACTGTTGTGCCTGCATAACGCTCTACTTCCACATCTTCAGCAATCTTGGTAGAAATGCCGTTCTTGATCGCATAAATATCGTAAGTACCGCACGCGCCAACCTCAGGAGCGCCGCCTTCACTCTTACATTCAATGTATACAGAACCTACTTTAAAGGTGCTGGTATAGTTCAGAATAAAGGTGTTTCCGCTCTTATCCATATCACCTGCACAAGTAGCATTGTTTTTGTCCAAAATAGCCTCTGCACTACCATAATACACATTTTGGAAAGTGACACTTGAGAGGATTGCATTGCCGTCAGCATCGCGGGTTGCCATAGCAGCGCCATCAGCCGCAGGCTTCGCGCCCATATCAGCAATATTGGACCACTTGCTTCCGTTCCAAGAAGTAATCACAGCCTTGATCGAATCAGCATTGTATGCACCGTTTAATGTCACGGTCACACCGTCAGCCCAAGCTTCTACACCGGAAGCGATCTTGGTTTCAATGCCATTGCAAATTGCATACAGATCGTAAGTACCCCAAGCGCCGCCGCCCTCGGGAGCACCCTCGTTCTTACAGGAAATAAACACTTCGCCAATAGTACGGGTATCCTCGTAATGTACGATCACAATGTTTCCGGTATCGGGACCGTCGCCGCAGCAGGAGTTGTTATCCCAGTCAAGAACATTTTCTGCGCCGCCAAAGCCTACATTGTAGCAGGTAGCGCCGGAAGCATAAAGATATCCGTTGGAGTCAACGAGAGAAGAAGAAATCTCCATAGACAGATCCAACAGCGAACCGCCGTTGACGTTTCTGAACTGAACGCTCAGAATGTTTTCGCCATTCACCAGTTTGTCAGCGTGTTCAGAAAGATCAACTTCTAAAAAAGCATGATCGCGGTATCCGCTTGCAGACCAGATCTGCTCGCCATTCAGATACATAATAGCATCTTCATCCCACTTTACGTCCATCTTCATAACAGAAATAGAAGCTGCATCCGTAAGTTCGAAGGATGTTCTTGCGTAGCACTCGAAATGATCGTAACCAAAGCTCAAGGGAAGCGTTCCGGTTACCCAGTCGGTAGAGCTATCCTCGCCGGTCGTCCAACCTTCGGGTGCTGCGGTATCTACAGCGGTTTTGATATATTCCCACTGAGTAGTACCGTCAAGGTTTACAGTCTCCACTTCTGCGCTCGAAACAAAGCTTGTCACGAAGCATACAGAAAGTGTCGATGCCAGCATGACAACTGCCAACACCATTGAAAGAATTTTTTTCACGTCTTTTACCTCTTTTCTTTATTTTTACGGTTTTAGAACCGTTAAAGACAAACTTGATTAAAGTAACTTCGCGAAGGCTCACAGAGCACTCTGCACCGTGACAGAAAAAAGAGCAAGAACTCCCTTTTGTATCACCCCAATACAAATTTATCATACCATATTTTCATCATGATTTCAATACTTTTTGTTCATTTATTTTTTCTTTTTCTACTTTTTTGTTGACTTTTTCTACTATTTTCTGCAAAAAACAGATCAAAAAAAAAGAAGTGCCCCGAAGCACAACTTCGAGACACCTTTTTTAAAACTTATTCATCTTCTTCCGTTTCGGGAAGCGGGTTGCCGTTTTCATCGTAATAAGGCTCGATCATATATTTATGGATCACCTTATAGGAAGCATAATATCCCATAAACAGCCCGATACCAAATAAGATCACCAAGGGAAGCACTGCACCCAGCGCCATGAGGGCACCTGTAAGGATCAGCGCAATGGGCAAAACCACCAACAGCACCTGACCGATCAGCGCCACCACGTTTCTCTTAAAGCCAAGGAATCCGAAAATAAAGGCATTCTTGATGACCTTTGTCAGCTTGAGATCAAAAGTGATCACCAGCATATAGGCATACATTCTGGCGCAGAGATAGAGCACGAAAATACCGATGGAGAGGAAAAATCCAATGGAGAAGAACCAGCTTGCCGCATAATTAAGGTAGAACACCCAAATATCGTAAAGCACCAGCATTAAAAACAGCAAGTCTAAAATGCCCAGCACCAAGCCCTGTTTCCAGTTTTTCTTGATGGTTCCGAAGAAATCCTCAAAAAGGAACACCGGCTGGCCGCGCACCACACTGCGTAAAATATGTGCACAACCGCAGTTGACCAGCCCAAAGGTAAAAAACACCAGACCCGAGAGAAGGATGAAGGTGATGAGCAACGGTGCATTGTACTCATTTTCAAGTACAGGAGAACCGGAAACGCCCTGCAACACTGCCGCAAGAGGCGTGGTGGTGCCGCTGAGGTTCATTGCGCCGTAAAGATTAGAAAAGGAAAGGGACTGGGGAACGATGGAATGATCGTTGATGATGCCCGAGAAAATAACCAAAAGGAAAAAAATCGGAAAATTACCCAGCACAAACAGGATATTTGTAGACAAAATGGTAGAAAAGCGTCTGCCCAGCAGCTTAAAAAAACCCACAAAATTCAGTGCCGCAACGTCACTGTCCTTTTTGGCATCATCCCTGTCAATTTCGGGATTGAGCAAATTGTATAAGTTAAACTTCTTTTTTCTTTTAATTTCCAAAATCTTCGCTTCCTTTCAAGAATTCATCAGAGCAACGATGCAACCCCTTAAAATGTAGAGAAACAGGATCAACCCGTAAAAAAACAGCAGATCCCCCGTAAAACGCAAAGCACTGTTTCTCCCCTTCCCCTTGCGCACGGCAATGGAAAAGGAAGATGCCAAATGTGCAAAGGAGGCGTGAAGCGACAGCGTCAGCCCCTCAAAAAGCAAAAACAGGCAGAGCAGGAGAATGCTGATGGGATGGGAAAACTCGGTGCATCTGCAAAACAGCAGACAGTTATACCCGCAAAGCACACCGCGCAACGCCAGCACCGCCAAACAAGTCGGGCGAACCAGCACGCCGTAAGCGCTGTAGTACATAAACAGCAACGGGAGCATCTGCCAAAGGACTGCTTTTGCAAGAGCATCCGCAGAAAAATTTCCCGGAAAGCTGTGCGCAAAGCCTCCTGCAAGCAGGGAAATCGTCACCTCATGCCTGCATAACAATCCCAGCAGTGCGCCAAATACCGCCGCACTGCATAGTACGAGCCAAAAGGACCCTTTTTCAAAAAACAGCCGTCGAAGCATCACTCTCTCCCCCGTATTCTATCACCCGCACGCGGGGCGCATAGTTATAGATACGAGGAAGGGAGGAAAATTATTCTCTTGACTTTTATGCCTTCACACTGCCGTCTGCATGGAAGAGAGGCAGCTTTTGCAGATATCCAATATCGTCTCTGGAGGCAGCAACGCCCTCTGCCAGCACAGCCAGCTTGCCAACGATCACGCCGCCTGCCTGCTCTACCAGCTTTTCAAGAGCGGCAAGAGACTCACCCGTGGAGATCACGTCGTCCACGATCAAGATACGCTTGCCCTTCATCAGTTCAGCATCTGCAATATCCAGATAGAGGTTCTGTTCCTTAGCTGTGGTGATGGAGTGCACGCACACCTTAAACACGCCGGTCATATAGAGCTTTGCGCCCTTTCTGGCAATCATGTACTTTTCATCCCCATGCTGTTTTGCCATCTCATGTGCAAGGGGGATACCCTTTGCCTCGGCTGTGAGGATGTAGTCATATTCGGGAGCAATTTCCAAAAGCTCCTTTGCGCACTCCTCGCTGAGTGCGGGATCGCCCAGCAGTACAAATCCTGCAATGTAAAGATCGTCTACCACCTCGCAAAGGGGCAGATGGCGTTCAAGTGCGCCGAATTGCATCGTATAGTATTTCATTTTAACAGCCGTCCTTTCACGGGAGCTTGTCCGCTCCGATTGTCTTTAATTTAATGCCATGCGCCCTTCCAAAGCCTTTGAAAGGGTCATTTCATCTGCGTATTCCAAATCCGCACCCACGGGAATACCGCAGGCAAGACGGGTAATTTTCAGCTCCTTGTTTTTAAGCAGCTTGGTAATATACAGTGCCGTTGTTTCTCCCTCAACTGTGGGATTGGTGGCAAGGATCACCTCGGTAATGGCGTCATGATCAATGCGCTCAAGTAATCCCAAAAGATCAAGCTGATCGGGTCCGATGCCGTCAATGGGAGAAAGCGCACCGCCAAGGACGTGGTAACACCCTTTGAAGGTTCCTGCGCGCTCCATCGCCATCAGCGTTTTCACATCCTCCACCACGCAGATCTGTCCGTTTGCCCGCTTTGCATCTGCGCAAACGGTACATACCTCGCCCTCACAGAGATTGTTACAGTGCTTGCACGACTTGATTCTGCGTTTACCGTCAAGAAGTGTGGCACAAAACTGTTCCAGCTCCTCTTGAGGCAACTCCAGCAGATGAAACGCGTATTTTGCCGCCGTTTTTCTGCCGACTCCGGGCAGTTGTCCCAACTGCTCCACCATCAGCTCCAGCGGTAACAAATATTCATTCATGCTTTAAAACATTCCGGGCAGACTCATGCCGCCGGTCACCTTGGACATCTCAGCGGAATTGGTCTCTTCTACCTTACGGATCGCTTCATTGACTGCCGCAGTCAGCACGTCGCTCAGTGTCTCGATATCATCGGGATCCACGATCTCGGGCTTGATATCAATGGAGAGAATCTCCTTTTTGCCGTTGATCTTTACGGTTACAACACCGCCGCCTGCATTGGTCTCATATTCTCTGGCATCCAGATCTGCCTGCAGCTCTTCCATTTGCTCCTGCATCTTCTGTGCCTGGCGGATCATTGCATTCATGTTCTGGGGACCGCCGCCGAATCCCTGGGGTAATCTTGCTTTCATATTTTTAATTCCTTTCCATATTATAAACGATCAATATAATCTAAATATAAACTTTATGATAATTCATCAAGCGCATCCACACTCTTTGATGCACCTTCATAGGCATTATTGAGCGTAAAGCGCACCTGCACTGCCATACCTTGGGTATTGCGAATAATGGCGCAAAGGGCTTTTTCAGCACCATTGGCGGTGAGCATCTTCAGAGCAAAATCCGAAGACAGCACCACTTCAACTGTACTGTCATCCACAAGATAGGCTCTCGCATCATTTAAAAATGCCGCCGTGCCCGGTTCCAGTCTAGCGTATGCCTGCACCACCTCGATAAAGGAGGGCATTTCTTTTGCCTGCTTTACAGCCGCGGCTTCTGCAAAGGAACTGCTTTGCACCTCCGTTGCGGCAGGCTCCTTCTTGGGTTGCCCACCCTCCGGGGAGAAGGAGGATGCTACGGTGATCAATCCGCCGTTGATCTTGTCCTCCAGCGCCGCGATGCGTGCAAGAAGCGCCTCGGGAGTAGTCTGAACATTTTCGCAGCTCATCTTCATCAATGCCAATTCCGCCGCAATTCTGCCCGATACGCCGCTCTTCCCCGAGGTTGCCGACAGCGCGCCGTCCAGCACCGAGCAATGGTACATCAGCGTTTCGTAGCGGAACTTTTCTGCATGTGCCAAAAGCTTTTCATACTCGCTTTGCGTCAAGTCTAAGATGTCCTCACGCAAGGCATCGTTTTCCATGTTTTTGACGGTCTTTACAACGATCATATCCCTGTAATATCCGATCAATTCCTGCCAAAAAACGCTTAAATCCCCTGAAGACTCAAAGAGCTTTGCGATAATGGCAAAGAGCGCCGCCTTG
Source organism: Clostridia bacterium (assembly GCA_017452335.1). Taxonomy (GTDB): domain Bacteria; phylum Bacillota; class Clostridia; order Oscillospirales; family CAG-272; genus UBA11512. The sequence continues at coordinate 11,329 of JAFTMP010000030.1, read as the reverse complement.
TCCTTTGCGGCAAGGGCATCCACCGTCTTTTCCACCATCTGCCGTCCTGCACCTCCGGAAAGCGCTTCCACAAGAGCACGGTCAATTCTCTTTCCTTCGGCTCCGCACAGCTCCAGCATGGAGATGGCATCTCTCATACCGCCCTGTGCCAGACGCGCAATCAGATGCGCCGCCTCTTTTTCAAGGGTCAGTCCTTCCTCTTCTGCAATGTGCATCAATCGTTCTGCAATCACCGCACCTGCTATGCGCCGAAACTCAAAACGCTGACAGCGGGATAGGATCGTTGCAGGGATCTTTTGCATTTCGGTGGTTGCCAAAATAAAGATCACGTTAGAGGGCGGTTCCTCCAGTGTCTTTAACAGTGCGTTAAAAGCACCGTCAGACAACATGTGCACCTCGTCGATGATATACACGCGGGTGCTTAACATAGAGGGGGCATACATAACAGCATCGCGGATATCTCTGATATAATCAACACCCGTATTGGATGCGGCATCCATTTCCATCACATCGGTGGTTCTTCCCTTTTCAATGGCAAGACAGTTTTCACACTGACAGCAAGGATTTCCCTCGATGGGCGCAAGACAGTTCACTGCCTTTGAAAGGATCTTCGCACAGGTGGTTTTTCCCGTTCCTCTGCTTCCACAGAAGAGATACGCATGGCTGGTCTTCCCTTCTGCCACCTCGTACCTCAAAACAGAGGTAATGTGTTCCTGCCCTACGACCTTGGAAAAATCGGAGGGTCTGTATTTTCTATATAATGCTTGATGCATATCCTCTGCTCCTTTAACGAAAAAAACAGTGAAGTACAAAATAAGACCATACGCCTCCAAGGAGAGCGTGCGCCGTATATATACTCGGAACAGGCTGTCTGCGGCACATCCACCTGACCGCTTAGTGCTGCTTGGTTCCCCACCTGACACGGTTCACGGGGGCAAATTGCGCAGGACCCATTCTTGATAACGCATACACCGATGCTGACCACGCCTATTGAAAACGCATGGCCTTATTTCGTATTCCACTGTTACCGTATTAGTATATCACACTTTCTCTTCTTTTTCAAGTGTATTCCCTAATTTTTTGTGTTTTTTCTCAATTCTTTTTTGGCTTCAAAAAAGAGCTGTTGCGAAAAGCAACAGCCCTTTTTTTAGATCATAACCGTCAATTATGCTGCGTAGTACTTACCTTCGCCATGGTAAACCAAGAAGTAGAACCAGCAGTACTGAGGATAAGGCATAGCCTCGTAAGAAGGACCGTCATACTTTCCTTCTTCTACCACCTTATAGCCCTGAATTGCCATCTTGTAGGCTTCGGAGGTGCCCAGACCCTTCTGGAGTTCATCTATGTACTCTTCGATCGTGCACTCTTCTCCGGCATCGTTCTTGCCCTCAAAGTTGTTGATCTTATCCATGATCTCCTTGGAAACCTTCTGCAGTTCTGCTTGAATCTCAAGAGCAGTCATCAGGTCTTCTTCGCCTGCAGGCTGATACTCAGAGAAGTCACGCAGATAGAATCCGCAGTAAGGAGTGCAGGTTGCGGAACGGATCTGAAGCTTAGCCATCTCCCAGTTATTTGCTGCATAGTATGCAGTTCTGGAATCCATGCTATCGCTTTCCTTGGTCAAGAACAGGTTGCCAAGACCGTATACAGGCTTATAGTCGCCCTTTTCGCCTGCTTTGTATACCTTGGGATCGTTTTCGTACACTTCATAGTCTACACCTTCGATACCGTAGGTCAACAGGTTTACTGAATCCTCATTGGTCTGGAGCATAGAGATCAGCTCAAATGCTCTGGTGTTGGTCTGAAGATCGTAGTCGCCGATCTTATTCTGCAGCCACATGTTGGTATCCATATCAAGTGCAGTGGTAGAGAAGGTGCTGATCGCAAACATAGACTCAAACATCTGGTTGTCGATCTCATAAGCACTGGTTCTGACAACATAGTAATCTTCTTCGCTGTAGTACTCGGGAAGCTTGGTGTCACCGCTTACCATTGCAACAGCAAAGCTCTGGTTTGCTGCCTTCATCTCTTCCATGGTTGCTCTGGGAACCATAAATCCTGCTTCTTCATCGGTCTCGGTATAGAAGCAGCTATCCATAATGGGTGCCATACCCATCTTCTTCAGATCATATACCAAAGACATTGCCTTTTTGAAAGAAGAACGCTTCAAAACGCTGTCTGCTGCAGGAGAAGTCTGAGTATTGTAGGACTTAGTAGAGATGATACCCATCAAAGAGAAGTTTTCATCATCACCAAAATAACTAAACATATCCACACCGGAATAGTTGTAGATCACTTTGTCAACCTTCAACTCTTCGCTGTTGGTAGCGTTGTCCTTCATAACTTCCTTGAGGAACTTGTCAAGGTCGCTCAAGTCATCCATACCGGAGGTATTTACTGCGTCGGTAACGTAGGTGTCGCACTTGATATCGTATCCATAGTGATCAAGCAGCTTCTTGTTGATCAGCAGATAGTTTGCACTATCCGTCAAATAGTTGTTGGGAATCGCAAAAGCATCGCCTGCTTCAGTGGTAGCAAACTGCTTCTCGCGACCGTTGTTTATCTTGTAGATGCGGTCGAGCATTGCACCATTCAAATACTTTCTGAAGCTGCCGTTTGCTGCAATACTGTTGTTCAAGCAAATGATATACTGATTCTGCATCAGCTTGTAATAAGTATCAATGCTGTCGATAAATACCACGTCCAACTGATCTTCGCTGACAGTGGGGTAGATGGTAACGGGTCTGTTCAGCTCGTCCAGGTAGTAGAAGTCGCCGTTCGCGCTGATCTGATCGTTGTCTTCCTTACCCAGCTGTGCGATCTGCTCAGCGGTCAGTCCCCATTCCAGAAGCTGATCTTCATTGTATTCGCGGGGATCTTCCACAGTGCCGGTATCGCTGACGCCGGAGCTTGCGCCCAGCTGATCCTCATACTGCTGCTGCTTTGCAGCGAGTCTCTGAGACATCTCAAGGATCTTCTGTGCATATTCATCAGCGGTGAAGAACTTCAAAACAACATGGGTATTGTATTCCGACTCGGTAATCTCGTTAAGGGCATCCTCAACAGCCTTCAGAGCAGCATCCGTAGTCTTCTCGTCTTTGATGGCGGCGATTACGAGGGTCTGCGCTTTGGCATCGCCTTCCTCACCGAAAACAGTCTTGCCGTTATCACAAGCTGTCAGCCCGACTACCGCAGTCATCAGTGTTGCAAGGCAAAGGATCAAGCTTAAAATTCTCTTTTTCATGGGAAAACCTCCTGCTAATACTATAACACGTATATTGTACACCAAGTTTCACAAATTGTCAAGTTCAATAGTGTTTTTTCTTAGTGTTTTTTTATTTTTTCATGAATAAATTTCTTAAATCCGTTTCTCTCACGGTCTATTTTGCACATTCCGCGCACTTTTTGTTTGATGCTTCAATAATTTAAAGCATCCGAGGCGGTCAATCCAAATAATCCTTGAGTCTCTTGGATCGGCTGGGGTGGCGCAGCTTTCTCAGCGCCTTTGCCTCGATCTGACGGATACGCTCCCTTGTGATGTTGAACACCTGCCCAACCTCCTCAAGGGTTCTGGTTCTGCCGTCATCCAGTCCAAAGCGGAGTTTTAAGACCTGCTCTTCCCTGGGGGTCAGCGTGTGCAGTACTTCGTTGAGCTGTTCTCGCAGCATCACATAGGAAACCGCCTCCTGGGGAGCGGGTGAATCGCTGTCCTCGATAAAGTCTCCCAGGTGGCTGTCCTCTTCTTCGCCAATAGGCGTTTCCAGCGACACGGGATCAAGGGCGATTTTCATGATCTCTCTAACCTTATCGGGAGACATCTTCATCACCTTGGCAATCTCCTCTGCCGAGGGGTCTCTGCCGTTTTCCTGCACCAACTGTCTTGAAACGCGTGCGACCTTATGAATGGTCTCAACCATGTGCACGGGAATTCTGATGGTTCTTGCCTGGTCAGCGATGGCACGGGTGATGGACTGTCTGATCCACCAGGTAGCATAGGTTGAAAATTTATAGCCCTTACGGTAGTCAAACTTTTCAACCGCCTTCATCAAGCCAAGATTGCCCTCTTGGATCAGATCCAGAAAAGACATCCCCTTGCCCACGTATCTCTTGGCAATGGACACCACCAAACGCAGGTTTGCTTCCACCAGCTCCTGCTTGGCTCTCTCGTTGCCCCCTTCCATCTTGCGGGCAAGCTCCATTTCTCTTTCTGCTGTCAGCAGGGGAACCTTACCGATCTCCTTGAGGTACATTCTCACCGGGTCATCAATGGAAAGTCCTTCCGATGCCAGCATCTTTTCCATGTCTTCTGCCGACTCATACCGTTCGATCTCATTTTTGATCTCCTCGGTGAATTCGTTTTGATCCATGGCGCCGTCTGCCGTCTCGGTACTGAGGAACTCCAGATCCTCGTAAAGACGATCAATCTGATCCAGATCGCTTTCACTCTCATCCAGCATTGCCACGATTTCGCTGGAGGTCAGCGCCCCCTTATTTTTTCCCTTTTCCATCAACTCAGAAAAAGGGAGCTGTTTGTTTTCGTTTTCTGCAATATTTTCGCTGCTCATCTGCTTCTTCGTGACCGTCCCTGTCACTTTCCTTTCTATAGTATGGTATCACTTCCGCGCAAGAGGTCTCAAATATAGTCTCTGAGATACTTTTTGCCGTTTTTCTTCAACTTTCTCAGTGCCTTTGCCTCGATCTGGCGGATACGTTCCCTTGTGATATTGAACATCTGTCCCACCTCTTCAAGGGTGCGCACTCTGCCGTCATCCAACCCGAAGCGCAACTTCACGACCTGTTCTTCTCTGGGAGTCAGTGTGCTGAGCACCTTGCTGAGCTGTTCCTTTAACATCAGTGCCGACACCGCATCCTGGGGAGAAGGCGAATCACCGTCCTCAATAAAGTCTCCCAGGTGGCTGTCCTCTTCTTCACCGATAGGCGTTTCCAAGGAAACAGGGTCTAAAGCAATGCGAAGCACTTCTCTTACACGATCGGGAGACATCTTCATCACCGCCGCGATCTCCTCCACGGAGGGTTCTCTGCCGATCTCCTGCACAAGCTGTCTTGAAACTGCTGAAACTCTGTGGATGGTCTCCACCATGTGCACGGGGATTCTGATGGTTCTTGCTTGATCGGCAATGGAACGGGTGATGGACTGTCTGATCCACCAGGTTGCGTAGGTGGAGAATTTGTAGCCCTTGCGGTAATCAAACTTCTCAACCGCCTTCATCAAGCCAAGATTGCCCTCTTGGATCAAGTCAAGGAACGCCATTCCTCTGCCAACATATCTTTTAGCAACCGATACCACCAAACGCAGGTTGGCTTCCACCAGCTCGCTCTTGGCGTGCTCGTCACCCTCTTCGATCTTTTGTGCCAGCTCCGCTTCCTTTTCGGCACTGAGAAGCGGCACCTTTCCGATCTCCTTTAAATACATGCGCACCGGGTCATCCAAATAAAGTCCTCCGGAGGAGAGCATCTGCTCCATTTCCTCCGCAGAGGTGCACTGCTCCATCTCTTCTCTGATCTCCTTGGAGAAACGCGCCTGCTCATCGCTGATCTCCTCAGCGTCTCCACTGAAAAGCCCCAGATCCTCGCAAAGTCTGCCCAGTTGATCCAGGTCGTTCCCGCTGAGCTCATTGATGTGCTCCTGGGTAACGGCGCTGTCTCTGCCTTCATCGCTGTTCTGTCCTGCCATATAGTCCCGATCAAGATCGGTAAGAAGTTCACTGCTCATATTTTCCATACTGCTCGTACTAATTCCTCTTTCTTTTCTTTTCTAAAATCGCCAAGATATCCTCAGCGGTATTTTCTGTTTTTTTGCTGTCCTTCAATCGGCGCACACACTCCGCAAACACCTCAAAGCGGTTATCTGACAGCTCCGCGCGCACCAAGCGCATTTTGGTGATCCGTCCCATTTCATCGGGGGAAAACTGCTCCCCGAGCATGCCCGGATCAATTGCCGTGCCGCTCTTGGCAAGGTCCTTGATTGCCAAAAAGACACGTCTGTTAAAGTCGGTCACAAAGTCTTCTTCGCGCACAAGCTCTTCACTGACTGCGCGCTGTGCAATATCGTCCTTTAGCAGCATCAGACCAAGGATCGCCTCCTCTGCCCGCGCCGCCGCCACATTGCCCATCACCTGGGGGTTGACTCTGTCTGAATACCCCTCAGTCTTGCGCATCACGTCGCTTGAAAAATCCTTTTTCTGCTTGCGTGCATTCTGTCTGATGATCCGCTCCACATCGCTTGAAAGTGCCCCCGAGGACACTTCAAATCGCTTTGCAACCGAAGTAATATACAGTTCCCGCTCTACGGAGGAGGGATATTCGGCAATGAGCGCCGTGATCTTATCCAGTGCCTTGACTTTCTCATCGGTCATACGGGGATCGTGCTGCTCCAAGATCCGCTCCAGCTTGAAATCGAAACGGCTCTTACTTTCGTCGATCAGCTTTGAAAACGCGTGAGCTCCCGATTTTTTAATAAACTCGTCCGGATCCTTGGCATCCTTTACCCGCAGAATGCGTGCATCCAGCCCCACCTCGGCAAGAAGGCGAAACGCCTTGTCTGCAGCGGCTTGTCCCGCCGCGTCGGTATCATAGCAAATTACCACGCTTTTGGTGTAGCGCTTCATCATTCTGGCATGCTCAGGCGTCATGGAGGTGCCCAGCGTTGCCACGGCTTGGGGAAAGCCCGCGCCGTGCAGGGCAATGGCATCCATATATCCCTCGCACAAAATCAAGCGCTCTGTACAATGGTCCTTTGCAAAATTCAGCGCAAAGAGTGTTTTGCTCTTTCTAAAAGCCGGCGTGTCACCGCTATTTAAATACTTTGGCTGTCCTTCACCCATCAAGCGTCCGCCAAACGCCACCACGTTTCCGCCGGCATCTAAGATGGGAACCATCACCCGATCGCGAAAGACATCGTAATATGTATTTTCCTTCTTTTTACTCTTCAAGATCAGATTCGCCGCCAGCATTTGCTCATAGCTGTAGCCCTTGCTTTTTAAATAATTGCAAAGTCCCCATCCGCCGGGCGCATAGCCCATACCGAAATGGCGGATAAGCGCCGTGGAAAATCCTCTCTTTTCCTTCAAATATTTTAGTCCGTCAGGGGTTTTCGGATCCATGAGACAGGCGTGAAAATACTTTGCCGCCTCTCTGTTCATGGAAAGCACATCACTGCGCTCCACGCCCCCCTGCTCTCTTGTATCCTTGTAGGACGGCAGTGTGATGCCCGCCCTTGCGGCAAGAAACTCCAGTGCATCGGGATAACTGAGATTTTCTGCCTTCATCACAAAGGTGATCACGTCTCCCCCCGAGCCGCACCCGAAGCAATAGAAAAAGCCTTCTCCCGGATGCACGGTAAAGGAGGGGGTCTTTTCGGAGTGGAAGGGACACAGCCCCTTCATGTTTCGACCCGCACGGGACAACTGCACATAGGAAGAGATCACGTCCTCGATGTTGTTTCTGAGCTTCAGCTCTTCTATAACCGTTTGATTCAGCATTCCTTCCTGCCGTTCCTCCTACCTGCTCTTATTCCGAGGGTCCTTGCCACACCTTTGGAATAAATAATTCTTTAAATGCGCTAATGGCAAATCTGTCGGTCATTCCCGAAATATAGTCGGCAACGCACCGCGCCTCCCCGTCGCTGCTTAGCCTCACGGCGTATACGTCAGGCAAAAGCTCGGGGCGCTTCAAATAATAGTCATACATCTGTGCCAGCATTTCCTCTGCGCGCACCTCTTCCCCCTTGGCAATGGGGTTGGTGTACACAATGCCAAACAGCAACTCCCGCAACTCGTTCATCGCTTCAAGGATCTCTTCGTCCATGAGGATCTTTCCTTGATCGGTGCCCATTTTGACGATCGCCTTGACCATGGTGGCAATGCGCTCGCTGTGATCGTATCCCAGCACGTTTTGCAGCATCAAGGGAATATCATCGGGAGAAATGATGCCGGCTCTGACGGCATCGTCGATATCGTGATTCAAATAGGCGATGCGGTCAGCAAATTTTACGATCTGCCCTTCAAGCGTGCATGCCTGATGTGCCCCTGCGTGGTTCACGATCCCATCCCGCACCTCAAAGGTCAAATTCATGTTTTCAATTTTTTCAACCACACGCAGACTTTGCTCATAATGGCGAAATCCCCCGGGCAAAAGCCGATCCAACACCCGCTCTCCCGCATGCCCAAAGGGGGTATGCCCCAGATCGTGTCCCAAGGCGATCGCCTCGGTGAGGTCTTCATTTAAAAAGAGGGAGCGTGCAATGGTTCGGGCGATCTGACTCACCTCCAGCGTGTGCGTTAGCCGCGTTCTGTAATGGTCGTCCTCGGGACAGAGAAAGACCTGGGTCTTATGCATCAAGCGTCTAAAGGACTTGCTGTGAATAATGCGGTCGCGGTCACGCTGAAAATCGGTGCGCAACGGGTCGGGCTCTAAATAACTCTCTCTTCCCACACTGGCAGAAGAGCGAAACGCCGCAGGGGATAACTCCCGTTCCTCCCGCGCACAAAGTGCTTCTCTGATACCGGACATCCCGATCCTCCCGTTTTTGTCTTTTTGAATACTACTCTTTTGACAAAAAACACGAACATCCAAAGTTAGACATTCTTATTCAACAATAATATACGCTCAATTTTCAGCAAATTCCTTCTTTTTTGTTTTTACACTTTTAGTCTACCGACAGGCGCACGATCCGCTCTCCTGTTGATGTTAAAACCAGCGAGCCGCAGCTCTGCTCGGTCAGCTCCCTTGAAAAGCGCTGTGCCGCTTCGGGAGGGAGCAAAAAGGAGACGCCCACCCGCTCGGTATACTCGGCATTTAATTCCAACGCCTCGTATTTTTCGCAAAGACGGCAGACCATGCCGTACTGCCCGTATTCGCAGGTGATCTCATGGGCGGTATAGGGAACGGCACGCACCCGTCCTGCATCGTTCAGCGCCGACACCGCCGCATTGGAATAGGCGTGCACCAGCCCGCCCGTGCCCAAAAGAATGCCGCCAAAATAACGGGTGACCACCACCACGGCATCGGTCAGCCCTTTTTTCAAAATGGCATCTAACACCGGCGCACCGCCCGTGCCCGAGGGCTCTCCGTCGTCTGAGGAGCGCATAGAGCCGTCGTGCAGAGCATACGCCCACACGTTGTGGCGGGCATCGGCGTATTTTTTCTTCATTTGTTTTACAAAATCCAGTGCTTCCTCTTCGCTTTGCACCGGCAGTACGTGTCCCAAAAACACCGATTTACGGTCGGTAAACTCCGATTCACCCGCACCTGCGGGCATTTCGTATTGCTTGCTCATGGGCGTCTCCCTCTTAAAATCAATTATTGCTGAATATACGCCTTCAGTTTGCCATATAAACGGTCATCCACAACGGCACAAACCTCAGCACCATCGGGGGTATACTCCACTTCTTTTACCACTGCCTCTTCATAGAGCTGTGCAAGCACGCCCATTGCAGTGGTAGGCAAAAGCAGCTTTACGGTATGCTTGCCGCCCGACACCATTTCCTCGATCTTTTCAAGAAGCAGAGGAACTCCTTCGCCCGTTACTGCTGAAATGCGCACGATCTTCCCTGCGCCCTCTCTTCCAAGGAAGGGGATCACGGCAGAATCGGTCTTATCGCATTTATTGAGCACATAGAGCGTGGGCTTGCTTGCCGCGCCCAGCTCGCAGAGCAGATCGGTGGTCACCTTCAATTGAGCATCTGACTCGGGATCGGAGGAGTCTACCACCACCAAAATACCGTCACAAAGCGCCACTTCCTCAAGAGTGGAGCGAAACGCCTTGACCAAATGGTGGGGAAGATTGCGGATAAAGCCAACCGTATCGGTCAGCAGGATCTCATTGCCCGAGGGCAGAGTGTAGCGTCTGGTGGTGGGGTCAAGGGTGGCAAACAGCTCGTCCTTTTCCTTCACCCCCGCACCCGTTAGGGCATTGAGCAGCGTGGACTTGCCCGCATTGGTATAGCCTGCAATGGCAACGCGGAAGATACCCGATTTTTCTCTCTGCTTTCTTTGCAGTTCTCTGTTTTTGGAGAGCACCTCAAGCTGATCCTCCAGTGCTCTGATACGCTCTTTTAAGTGTCTTTTATCGCTTTCCAGCTTGGTTTCACCGGGACCTCTGGTACCGATACCGCCGCCAAGACGGGAAAGCTCCTTGCCTTTACCGTAAAGACGGGGCGCGGAATATTTAAGCTGTGCCAGCTCCACCTGCAGCTTACCGTCTGCGGTGCTGGCATGCAGTGCAAAAATATCAAGGATCAGCATGGTGCGGTCGATCACCCGCACGTCCGAGCCCAGGGCGTCCTCTAAATTTTTAATTTGCATGGGAGAAAGCTCCTCATCGCAAACCACCAGCGATACCCCGCCCGTTTCGCAAAGGCTTGCCAGCTCCTTGATCTTGCCGCTTCCAATGTAGGTTGCGTTTTCGGGATGGTCCTTTACCTGTACCATTTTGGCAAAGACCTCTCCGCCTGCCGTTTCAAGAAGCCGCTCTAATTCCGCAAGGCTGGCTTCATAGGGTGCGGGATCCTGCCCTTTTGGGAACACCGAAACAAGCACCGCACCGGGAAGGCGCTGCTCATCCTGTAATACATTTCTGAAAATAGACTGTTCCATAACCCTTCCTTTCCAAAAAACACAAAAGAGTCTTATAGGCAAAAGGGCGTCGCGAAAATGCGACGCCCAGTTGGTCTCTTATTTCTTTGCTGCTTCAAGACGCTTCTTGAACTTATCAACACGTCCGCCTGCATCAACAAACTTCTGTTTGCCGGTGAAGAAGGGGTGGCACTTGGAGCAAATTTCAACGCGCAGATCACCTGCGGTGGACTTGGTTACAACTTCTGCGCCGCAAGCACACTTGATCGTAACCGTTTCATACTTAGGATGGATACCCTGCTTCATTTCTTCTACCTCCCTATCGCTTAGATGCGTTCCTTAACTTTTGCAGCCTTACCTACTCTGTCGCGCAGGTAGAACAGCTTTGCACGTCTTACCTTACCAACACGTACGATCTCTACCTTATCTACGTTGGGAGAGTGAACGGGGAAGGTCTTCTCGGTGCCTACGCCGAAGGACACGCGGCGTACGGTAAAGGTTTCGGAAATGCCGCCACCGTGCTTTGCGATGATGGTTCCTTCGAAGATCTGAATTCTTTCTCTGTTGCCCTCTTTGATCTTGTTGTGTACCTTAACGGTATCACCAATGTTCAGAACCGGGACTTCGGTCTTGAGCTGCTCACTTGTAAAAGCCTTGATTAATTCCATTTTTCAAGTCCTCCTTTAAACGTTTCGGGCATTCATGCAGAGCATTGCAGCGGACTACCCATATT
>JAFTMP010000249.1 GCA_017452335.1 Clostridia bacterium | reverse complement strand
TCAAAAGAACAGCTCTTTTCGGGAAATATGTGGGAGGGAGATCGCATTTTTCTCTCTCTTCTTTTTGAAAACGCACCCTTTTTTCACTTGACACTCCGCTATGAAGGGGAAAACTTAATCAGTGCCACCTTGAATGATCAGAAAATCAAATAAAAAATCGAAGAATCCCTGTGATTCTTCGCTTTTTTGTCAATATGTAAATCTTATTGCCGAAGGCACCACGGAAATCAAAACTCGATTCATTTCCTCAACCTCTCCGTCCGTGCATACCTGCTTCATTCCCGCGACCGTAACACTACGTACACGGTGGCAAGATACCAAATTGGAGAACTTCTCGGGATTGATCTTTCCGTTTTCACCAATCAACGTGCCGTTTTGGTATTTGCCCACCAGCTTTAAAAAGTTGATGCGCCCGGTCTTTTTCACTAAGATCAATTCTAAAACCCCGTCCCGCATATCGGAATAGGGTGAGCTGTGAAAGCTTCCGCCGCACCACTGCCCGTTGCATACAGCGCAAAGCAGGCAGGGACCGTGATAGGAAAAGCTGCTTCCGTCCTCTAAAACGGCGTCAATCTGAAAGTCCTCCCCAAAAGGCTTGAAGAATTCGCGGATCACGCCTAAAATATAGGAGAGTTTTCCTGCAATTTTCAGTTTATGCTTAAAATGCGCCGCGCTTTTTACCACATTGCAATCAAAACCAATATTGATCATATTGATGCCAAAGCGGTCGTTAACCTTAATGACGTCCAGCTGCTCTGTTTTTCCCTCTTGATCCTTGGGAAAAGACTTCACGGTGTCATTGCCCGATCCGCAAGGATACGCGGTAATTGAGGCGCTTTGTCCCGCACCGGCATCCATCACACCGCAAACAGCTTCATTGAGGGTGCCGTCGCCCCCGCACACAACAAAATGGGTATTGGGATCCTTCGCGCACTCTTCTTTAATATATCTGCGGCAATCCCCCTTGGAAACGGTGCGGTAGCAGTTTTCTCCGTCATGTCCTTTTCCGTTTCCTGCGGCAGGATTGAACACTGTCAATTTTCTCATTCAGACCACCTCTGCAAAGCAGTTTCCTTTCATGGTATAAATTCTTAAACACAGACATTATACCATCATTCCACATTTTTTGCAACTGCAAAATTCTTCATTTTTCATCTTTTTTTCACAAAAATATCATTTTTTCGCCAAATCAGTTATTGTTCCGTTTATATTTTCCTCGCTCCCGCCATATTCCTGCCGCAATGGAGGTTAAAATCGGGAGCAACAGCAAGCCACCGATACCAAAAAGCTTTAGGCCGAAATAGGTTGAAAAAAGCGTCAGCAGAGGGTGAATCCCTAAGCTCTTACCCATGATCTTCGGTTCTGCCAGCTGCCGCACCACAAGGGTCAGCACCCACAGCACCACAAGACCAATTCCCTTCTTATAATTCCCGATCACGCAAAGGATCAGTGCCCAGGGAAGCAACACCGTGCCCGTTCCCAAAACGGGCAAAAAATCTACCGCCGCAATGATCATGGAAAGTATCACCGGAAAGTCCACTCTCAATACCAAAAAGCCCGCAAGAAGCTCACCAAAGGTAATAAGAAGCAAAAGTCCTCCTGCCTTGAAATAGTTTTTGACCGCGCGAAAGACAGAACTAAAAAACGAAGATACGCTCCCTGCAAGACGCTTGGTCAGAACGCAAAAAAGCGATTCTGAAATGCTGAATGAATCTGCCGAGAAATAATAGGCGGCAAAGCAGGTGACCACCACAAAGAGCATCATTTCCGGCAAAGAAAATGCCATTTTTGCAAGGCGCACCGAAGCGTCAAGAGAGATCTCAGACACATAAGATAACAACCGCTCCTCGATGTCCATCTGCCGTAAACGCTCGTAAAGCCGCGGCACGCGCTGAGAAATGATGGAAAGAATAGAATTATAGGCAGAGGAGAGTTTCTCCATAACCGCTTCTTCATTTTCAACAAGATGGGTCAGTTCTCTGACCACGCCCGATAACACCACCCATAACAGTGCCGTGAGCAGAAGAGTCAATAACAGCAGGAGGATCACGCACCAAAAGCGGTAGGAAATACCGGTTCTCTTTTTGAGTTTTTTTCCAAGGGGTGCAACGATCGCCGAAAGCAGTCCCGCCAGCAAAAAGGGCATGCAGGCACCCAGTAAATATTTGAAAAAGAGAACCAGCACCACCACACCCACCGCCGCAACTCCGGCATATAGCAAGACTCTCCCGGCAAATTTCTCAAAGTTTTCCATGACTGCCTCCTTTGCGATATACAGATAGTATATTTCGCAAACGAGTAATCTATCCTAAAAAGAAAGTTCCCTCGCATTGAGGGAACTTTTTTATAGTTAAGCTCTGCCAAACAGCCGATTCATGTACAGCAATTTCTCGCTGTTGATGGATCTGACCTGCTCAGCCGTTACCCGATAGGACCAGTTGTCCTCCGCACTGCCGGGGACGTTGATACGGGTATCCTTGCCGTAAAAGAGCAGATCTTGGATGGGAAATACCGTCAAACGCGCGGGGCTTTGCAGGATCGTGCGCAAAATGGCGTCGCGGCTTCCATCCCATTCCTTGCCCGTATATCCGCAATAGTCAAAAAAGCGCTTTCTGGTGGGGGGATCCAGCTCCCAAATATAGCCTAACAAGGTGTTGTTATCGTGGGTACCTGTATAGGCAACGGCATTTTCGGGATAGTTGTGGGGCAGATGGGGAGAATTCTCATCGCCCAAGAAGGCAAACTGCAACACCTTCATACCGGGGAAGCCACTATCCGACACCAGCTTTTCAACAGCAGGTGTGATATCTCCAAGGTCCTCCGCGATCAGCAGCTTCTCGCCGCAAACCTCCCGAAG
>JAFTMP010000248.1 GCA_017452335.1 Clostridia bacterium | reverse complement strand
GTAGTGTACCACAGTTTTTTCCGCTTGTCAAGAGCCACGGACTATTTATTTTGCGTTAGACATAAAAAGCGGGTATCTCAAAGAACGCTTGAGATACCCGATCAGTTTGCTTTTGAAAAACAGTCTCTTGCCGTCAATAAGTTCGATAATTTCTTTTTATGCAGAAAGTATCCCCACTATTGCGCGTCCAACCCGCACTTGCGAGTAAGTGCATGGCAATGAATGGCATATCCCTCCACCATTTTGCATAAATGCAAAATGGTCCCCCTCCCTTTAGGCAAGGGAGGCGAATGAACGGCACGCCTTCCGCTTTGCGGAAGGCTAACAGATTGAAAAATGGACAGTTAGAATCGCCATTTGCTATCGGCTGAAACTATAGCTTCGAAGCTTAATATACTTGGTTCTACTTTTTATGTTGGGGACTTGACCCAAGCGGCGTCTGTTCGTCTTTGGAATTGCCGAGCGCTCCAAAGGAGCGCGTATTTTATAAAACAGCCCCCCTTGCCTAAAGGGGGGGCAGACCACGCACGCGTGGATTGGAAATATAATCAAAGCAAGTGCGTGCGCGGCGTGGTGGGGGGATATGCTCAAGAGGATCGTTTGCGTGTTTTGCGTGAAAAGATGTAGAAATAGTTTTTGTAATTTAACCAAAGGGGCTGTCTGTATCTAACCGCGACAGTCCCTATGGTTTAGTTGTCATTATTTTTTGTTTTGTTGCTCCCTCTTTTTCTGCTTTTCCTTCTCTTTTCTGCGCTTTCGCTTTGCCTTTATTTTTTCAAGCTCTCTTTTTTCGTCCTGCCTTTGATTGTAAAACCCTTCAAGGGACCTTGTTTTGCTCACAGGAAGGACCTTTATCAGATGCAAGCACAGCTCGTCGGAATAGGGGAACCATATAAGTCCCTCTTTAGGAGCCTTTGCGGTGAGCTTTTCTTTGGCTTTTTTGGAAAGGGGCTCTTTTGAAAGATAAATGAAGTAAGTGTACACTTGGGGGCTTCCGATTGGTTTTCGTGAGAAATGATAAATTCCCACGGATACGCAATCTGCAACGGAAATGGTGACCGTTTTATGAAAGAGACAACGCCAAGTGATGGCATAGCGGCTGACTTCAATCGTGCCGAATATACGGGAAATCGTTATTGCAAGAAATGCGGAGATCACGATCAAAAGGCATAGCATGACCAACGGAACTTCATTTCCGTTTTTGATTTCAGGATACGTGAGTATAGCGGAAAGACCGACAAATGCCATCCAAATAGCACAACAGACGCGTATAAGAATGATGTCGGGATCTTTATAGCGCTTTGCTTCGTCGAGATTCATTTGCTGTCCTTCTTTCTTTGTTTTTCTCCCCCCTCCGCGCCCTTTTGGGGCGCGGGGGATGCATTTTCAGCCTTTATCTGTTATCAGCGGGTGCGGTGGTTTTGTTGGTGTTGTTTTCCTTTTTGAAGTTTTTGAATTGTCGTGCCACCTTTATGCCGGCAATGACAAAGACCAGAACGATCAGTAAACATATCGGGATCATGACGGCGGTGTGAGAAGAGCCGGCATCGTATAAAACGGTTTGCGCGCCCGTGTCACTGCATACAATCAATTGGGAGTATGATGAAGAGACGATATCAAAGAATCCGGCACTGCGCTTGAGGCGATACTCTTTGCCTTCAAATTCTATAGGGGATGTTTTTTCCAGCTGTCGAATGTATTGAGCGGTTTCGCTGTCGCCGGAGTCTGGTTCAAGAATTCGTACAAGCGTTCCTTCCGTTGTGAATTCTACAAGAGCATTGCTTCTGACCAAAAACAACTGAATGTTGTCCTTGGAAAATCCCGCATAAACCGATCCGTATGAGCTGAAGGAATACGCTTTTTGCACCGTGCCCTCAGCATTTAAGAGCACCAGTTGATTATTCTTTAACACCAGTAAGATGTTTCCCGAAGGGGAAATATCGAAATCCACTATGGGAGAATCCAAGTCCTCTTTTGAAATCGAAAGAGGTGTGAGCTTAATGTTGTTCCAAAGGGTCGTCGCTTCTTCTGCGGTGAATTCTTTTGCTGTAAAAGGCACATCGGCAGTTTCTGAATAAGCCGCCATACCGATGAACGGAAGCATACAGCGTAGCGCAAGGATCAAGGTGAAGATTCTTTTCATAATTACTACTCCTTTTTTGATATCTTTAAGTGATTTGAAAAGTGTTTTGAAAAAGGGATAGATGCTGCCGATGTGCCTTTTGAATGCGTTTTGGGATTATAGAGCGTTAGGTTCCTGCGGTTTCACTGCCGGCTGCGGCATTGCTTACCACCTTGCCGCCCACCATGCCCGAAATCAGGGCAGACAGGTCAAGTCCGGTGGACTGCTTTACGCCCTCCATGACCTGGCTGGTGCTGGACATGACATCCTTGACAACCTTGGTGGCGTTGCCGTCGCCGTACATCACGATGCGGTCGGTCTGTGCAAGAGGAGCGGCGGCGTTCTTCACCACCTCGGGCAGAGCCTGCAGGTACATTTCAAGCACCGACGCCTCGCCCATCTTCTTCTGTGCTTCTGCCTTCTTTTCGATGGCTTCTGCCTCTGCAAGACCCTTGGCACGGATACCCTCCGCCTCCTGCTCCATGGCGTAGCGCAGTGCCTCTGCCTCTGCCTTGCGCGCTTCTGCTTCCTTTACTGCCTCATAAGCCTTTGCATCCGCGTCTCTCTGACGGCGGATCAGATCAGCCTCCGCTTCCTTCTCGGCGCGGTACTTCATGGCGTCTGCCTGCTTGCGCACCTCTGCGTCCAGCTTTCTTTCCATG
>JAFTMP010000029.1 GCA_017452335.1 Clostridia bacterium | reverse complement strand
CTGCTTGCGGCTGGTGCGGTCAAGACTTGTACTGTCGGGAATATCGTAGCGGTTGCCGTCCGCATCGGTCACGATGATGCGCTTGCCCAAATGAATAAGAGATTTGTAGGTATCCCGCACCGAAAACTCCAGCGGACCGCAGTCGGTATCCACCTTCCAATAGGAAAAGGCAAACTGCTCCTTGACCTTGTGGATCTTGGTGATCACGGGCATAAAATAACGGCGCTTCAATTCCTTTTGAAGAAGATCTTGCTCCTCCTTGGTTCTATCGCCAATACGGCGGATGAAGCCAAGGTCTTTTCCTTCTTCCGAAACCAAAATGATAAATTCCTCTTCTTTTTCAAAGGGAAAGGCTCTTTTTGCTTCAAAAATACCGATGCGCTCGCGGTTGCCGTCGGTGATTTTATAAAGAATGGGGAAATCTCCTTCAAGCACGATCTGCGAATTTTCTGTTGTAAGGGGACTGACCCCTGCGATCTCAAAAACCGAATTCATGAATACTCCTTTCGGTTCAGTCATCGGAAATGCCGATGGTTTTCAGTGCTTCTGTTCGAAGCTTATAGAGGTTATAGTAAATGCCCTTTTGGCGCATCAGTTGGGTGGGGGTGCCCCGCTCGGCAACCGTCTTTTTGTCAATGACGATCAGCTCGTCAGCATCTCGCAGGGTGGAAAGACGGTGGGCAATGATCAGTGTGGTGCGCCCCTTTGACAGGGCAGTGAGCGAGCGTTGAATGATCTGCTCGGTGCGGGTATCCATGGCGGCAGTGGCTTCGTCCAAAATTAGAATTTTAGGGTCTTTTAAAATGGCTCTGGCAATGGAAAGCCGCTGGCGCTCGCCCCCCGAGAGGTCGGCGTTGCCCTGTCCGATGCGGGTGTTGTAGCCGTCCCGCAGTTTGATGATGAAATCATGGGCACCCGAGGCAATGCAGGCTTCAAAAACCTCATCAAGGCTTGCTTCGGGGCGGGCATAGCGCACATTTTCAAGGATGGTGCCCGAGAAAAGATACGTATCTTGGGAGACGATGGCAATATGCTGTCGCAGATCCTTAAAGGATAGCTCCTTTAGATCCACGCCGTCAACATAAATGCTTCCCTCCGTGGGATCGTACAGTCGAAGGATCAAATGGGCAAGGGTGGATTTTCCGGCACCCGTTTTTCCAACGATCCCCAGTGTTTTTCCTGCCTCTACCTCAAAGGAGATGTCCTCCAGCACGCTTTGTCCGGGAATGTAGGAAAAGCCCACCTTTTCAAAGCGCAACGAACCATTTACTTCGCCAAGAGGGGTGGGGTTCTTGCTTTCAAGCACCTCGGGGGAGGCATCCATGATCTCTAAAAGACGGCTCATGGCTTTCATGCTGTCCGCCGCTGTGGAAACGGTGTCCACAAAGGAAAACAGGGGGGAGTAGATCATGGAAACGTAGGAAATAAAGGTGGCAAGGGTTCCGTAGGTGAGCACGGTCTGCTGCCCCACAAGGGCAGGGTTTGCAATGTGCAACAAGATCATCACGCCGCCCACAGCCCAAACCAAGCTGTTTCCAAGGCGCAACAGCAGCTCCACTCCGGGAAAGACCTTGGCACCGTATAAGCTGGTGTTCAGATCGGCGCGGGTCAGCGCTTCATTTTTTGCGTTGAAGCGCTCGCCCTCTTTTTCTTCTCCCGAAAACGCCTTGACCACTCTCACACCGCCCAGCATATCGGAAAGGGCAGAGGAAAGCGACCGGCTTCTGCCAAAACGGCGGCTGTGCAGGATGTCCATTTTTCTAAAGATCGCCCGAATGGCAACGATGGAAAGGGGTATAAAGAGGATCGCCGCAAGACACAGCGGGGGGCTAAGCAACAGCATGATGAGAATAGCGGCAAGCACCTGCACCATATTGACAGTGAAGGAGGGAATGAGGTCACAGAAAAACCAGTAAATGGTTTGAGAATCGGAATTGACCTGGGTCATCAGCCCGCCTGTTTTGCGGGAGGTGAAGAAGGAAAGGGACAGACGGTTGATGGAGGAGAAAATGATCTTTCGTAGGTCATAAACCATGTCGGCGGCGACAAGGGAGGTCAGTGCGCTGTGAAGGGTGGAAACAAGCTGAGAAAGCAGTCTTGTTGCCACGATGATGCCGATTACCAAGGCGATCTTGCCGTAAAATTCTCCCGCAACATCCAGCACCTCATCATAAAAGAAGCCTGCCGAAAAATAGGGGGCAATGACCGAAAGAGCACCGGATAAAACCAGCGTTAAGCCGATCAAGATCATTTTCCATTTGTATTTGGAGAGCAACTTTGCCGTGCGCAAAACGGTCTTGCTTTGCTTTTGACAGCGGGGACAGATCTTATTCTCCACATCGGCATACCTAAGCCCGCACTTGGGGCAAAACAGCTCCTTTTTCTTGGCTTTATCGGCAGGAAGCAGGGTGAAGGAGCCCTTTTGGATCAGTTCATCCAAATATTTCACAAAGTGGGAGGCATCCTCCTTGTAGCCAAAGGAGAGATTGGCTAAGATCACCCGCCGCTCTTCTTGCTTGGCACAGATAAAGGAGGAAGAGATGTGGTCCTTTACCCGAATTTCCGAAAGGGTGGAAAGGGGCCATTCTTTATAGGCACATTCTGCAAAAACGGCAATGTTCTTTTTGCCGCTTTTGCGTATTTCTGTAACACCGGAAAGATAGAGCAGTTTTTCCTTGGTGGCGATGAGATAATTGTCTTTAAACAGGCAGTGCTCGTCAAAATCAGTGTATAAAAGCAACAAAACCTCTTGCGGTGTGACCCTGTGAAGGGGCAACACCGCAAGAAGCAGCTCGGGAATTTGATTGGGTGCTTGAGGATCAAACACATAAGGGGATCTTTTTTGCATAATCGTCCTTTCAAGAGAGCAACGCCTGCTCTTTGCCGTTATTCCAGCGTGTGATCGGGATTTGCCAGCTTGTAAAGCTCTTCGGTGGCAAAGGAAAGCTTGGTGACCACGTTTTCTTTGGAGGGGTAACAATAGAAGGAGTCCTCTGTGGTTGAAATATCAAAGCAGTCTTTTGGTTCAATATAGCAGTAGTCGTATTCCACGTGCAGACCGTACATTCCTCTTGCGGGACGGGTCACGGTATAGGGCTGCCCCTCGTAGTTGCCCGTTAAGGTGAAGCCGTTTTCATCGTGCACCACCTTGGCATCGCCCAAATAAACAAACTTCTTGGGGTTGTAGAGGGAATACACGCGTACATCGTCTTCAAAACGGTAGCGTCCTTCCGCAACCTCTTTTTTCACGTTGTCTCTCTGCCATTCAAACCAGTCGGGAATGTGGGGGAATTCCGTTTCCCCTTTGTCAGCGTGGAGTCTGCCGAGCTCGTCCATTTCCCAGCTCTTGCCGCAGTGGGCACAGGTGAGCGTTGCGCCCTGGGAGGTCATCTTGAACTCGGTCTTGCAGGCAGGGCACTGGTAAAGCACCTTGTGCAATCCCTCGGCACGCTTTTTATAGGTGATGCGGATGTTATTTTCATACTGATAGCGGTATTCATCATAGCGCAACGCTTCGCGGATCACATCGTCGATCTCGCGAGGCGACATCTGCGCCATCTGCTCGGGGGTGAGGATCTTTTTAAATTCGGTATGTAACACTGCCTCTTTTCTCTTGTGGCGGTAGCTCCAGAAGGGGGTGTACAGATAGTTGCCGTGATGCTTGGCAACCACAACGGGCACATTCATCTTTTTTGCCATGGCACCGATGCCCTCAGGCAGGTACGCTAAGGTCCCGCAGGGCGAATAGCGCGCCTCGGGGAACATGCAAAGAACATCCTTATTCTTTTTTGTAACGTGGAGCATGTTTCTGATCATGGAAACATCGGCAACGAACTTTCTTGTACCGATACTGCCGATGATCTCAAGAAGAATGGCGCGGCGGTAATAGCCGTCCACTGTTACAACGTTTGAAACAGGGTGGGGAAAGGTTCCCTTTGACATCATGTAAAAGTCCACGAACTGCATGTGGTTGCTCAGCAGAAAATACGGGGGGTTGAGTCCCTCCATATCCACCTTGGTGACCTTGTTTTTTACCCCCAACAGGCAGAGATCAGAGGCGATGCGAATGACTACTCTTGTCCACATGGGTTGTCTGTGCGGCTTTTTTGCAAGATTATAGGGCTTCAGGTTCTTGTAATTGATGGTTGACATGATGTTTTCCCGACCTTTCTCTT
>JAFTMP010000247.1 GCA_017452335.1 Clostridia bacterium | reverse complement strand
TGATCGTATAAATAGCGGTCGGGCTGGGAAGAGTAGGGGCTATCGTAAGTAAAATCAGTGCTGATCACCAGATAGTAAAGCCCCTCTTGAAGATCGGGTAGCTCTTCCGGCAAGATTTTTTCAAAGGTGTTTGTTTCTTTGTCCCAAAGGGAATACCCGCTCACGCTACCGCCCGCGGGGCAGTAGATGCTAAAACCATCTTGCAGGGTCAGCTTGGGGATGCGTTCCAGTACTTCGGGGGTGTACTTTAGGGCATCTTCAAGGAAAAAATGCGCGCCGTCGCCGTTTCCGACAGTGCATACACCTTCCTCGTCGTATTCTTCGGAAGCCTCAAATACGCCGTAAGGCAGGATGGTATGCTCCCCAGAGGTAACCGAAACGCCTGTGAGATACATGCGGGGCAGGGTGGTGTAGCGCACGGTGAGCTCCATGCGCAAGGAAAGAAGTTGTTGCTCATGGTCAAAGGAAAGGGTAAGACGGCGGGTCAGCCAGCCGTCGGAGTCGTAGCGGGCATCGGAAACGAAGCAAAGACTAAAAGGGGGCAGACTGCTTGCGGGCGTAGCGGTATGATCATAAAAATACAAGGCGCTTTTTCGATCTTGCAAAAGAAGGGTCTGTTCCTCCCCGCTTTCTTGAAGGGCTTCAAGGCTTTCTTTCATGCCCCAGCGCTTGAGCACGTCCTCAAGGGTGCTTTTAAAGGAAATGCCACCGGGCAGAGGGAGATTTTCAAGGTCACTGCCTGTATAAAGGTAGGTGATGTAACTTTTGGTGCTTTCATCGGGCGAAACATCATATCTTTTGCCAAAGCCCAGATCCTCTCCCGTGCCGATCATGCCGTATCCGTAGGGACCGTCGTATTGCATCGTTTCAATAGTCTCTGCAAGCTCGCCGCCGCGGTACTGCCTCACTAACGCTTCAAGGTCACTGCCCGATAATTGGGGAAGGAACCCCACCTCTTCAAAATAGCCGTCCAGCAGAGAAAGGGCGTCTGTTTGGGGCTTTGTGAGATGTTCAATTTCCTGTTCAAAGGCGCTTTCAAGCTCATCCATGCCATTTTCCAGCGCGCTTTCAAGCTTTTCAAGAAGCCCGCCGTTCAAAAGCGGCTCCCCCGTGCAGGCACAAGCACTGCCCGCAAGAACGCAAAGCATCAGCACCATGGCAGGGATGCGTAAAAGGGCAGGGTAGCGGGGTGTTTTCATGATCGTTTCTCCTTTTTTAAAATCGGTGAAGGCTCTTCACTATATAAGACGCTTTTTTTGAAGAAAAGTGTCACAGGTTTTGGAAAAAAGTTTGTTTTTTAAAAATATTGTTTTATAAAAAACAATAAGCCCTCTTGACAAGTCGTGGTCCTTGTGTTATTATTTAATTGAACTCAATTAAATTGAGTTATAATTATTTGGAGGGTACACCATGAACGTATACGATTTCACAGTAAAAAAGATGGACGGCGGCGAGGTGTCTTTGGAGGAATACAAGGGGAAGGTTCTTCTTGTGGTCAATACAGCAACGGGATGCGGATTCACGCCGCAGTATGATGAATTGCAGGATCTCTATGAGGAGTTTGCGCCCATGGGACTTGAAATATTGGATTTCCCCTGCAATCAGTTTGGCGCTCAGGCGCCGGGAAGCGATGAGGAGATCCACTCCTTTTGCACAGGGCGCTATGGGATCACCTTCCCCCAGTTTGCCAAGGTGGATGTAAACGGAGAGCATGCCATTCCCCTTTACAAGTGGCTTACTGAAAACACCAAATTTGATGGATTTGGAAGATCGCCCATGGCGCTGATGCTGGCGGGTGTGGTGAAAAAGACCGACAAGGACTATAAAAACAACGGTAACATCAAATGGAATTTCACCAAGTTCCTCATTGACCGTAACGGCGAGATCGTTGCCCGCTTTGAGCCCACCGACATGAAAAAGCTGAAGGAAGCGATCAAGGGGTGCCTGTGATGCGCTACGAATATAAGACCGAAAACACCTGTTCCCAGCTTATTTCCTTTGATATTGAAGGGAATGTGATCACCAATATTTCCTTTTACGGCGGATGCAACGGCAATTTGAAAGCCATTTCAAAGCTCCTTGACGGCGCCACCGTGGAGCAGATCGAGGAAAAACTACTGGGCAATACCTGCGGCAGACGCCCCACCTCTTGCACTGATCAGCTTGCAAGGGCTGTGAGAGCGGCGTATGAAGAAGAAACGCAAAGGAGAACGATATGACGAACAATTCCTATATGAATGGCTTTGATCTGACACGGTACCTAACCAACGGCGTGCAAAACATTGTGGCAAATGCCATCAAATCCACGCTCAAGGACCCAAAGGAAAGCGCTTTTTTGATGCGCTACGCCCTTTCCTCTAAGGAGGCGTCCAAAAAGCGTGCGGCGGCAGAAGAAAACGGAGAGCACATTCCTCCGTTTTTGATTGCAAGCATCACCAGCAGTTGTAATCTGCACTGCGCAGGCTGTTATGCCAGACACAATCATGCCTGCTCTGATGAACAGGCGGTTGCACAGCTGAGCGATGAGGAATGGCTTGCCGTTTTTCGTGAGGCACAGGAGCTGGGCGTTGGCTTCGTGTTGTTGGCAGGGGGAGAGCCCTTGATACGCCGTGATGTGATCCGCGCGGCAGGGAAAATGCCCGATATTCTCTTTCCCATCTTCACAAACGGTACCTTGATAGACGAAGAATATATCGAGCTGTTTGACCGTTTTCGCAATTTGATTCCCGTGTTCAGCATAGAAGGAAACAAGGAAAAGACCAACGAGCGCCGCGGCGAGGGGGTATATGGCAGATTGATCTCTGCAATGGACCAAATGAAGCGCAACCACCTGCTCTTCGGTGCATCTGTTACGGTGACAACAGCAAATATAAAAGAGGTGGTTTCTCCTGCCTTTTTAAACACCCTGCAGGAGCGGGGCTGTAAGGTGGTCTTTTATGTGGAGTATGTTCCTGTATCGGAGCAGAGCAAGGCGCTGGCACCGACAGACGAGGAGCGTGCCTTCCTCTCCTGGCAGATCATGGCTTTGCGGGAAGACTATCCCGAAATGCTCTTCCTATCCTTCCCGGGAGATGAAAAGAGCTCGGGGGGATGTTTGGCAGCAGGACGCGGCTTTTTCCACATCAATTCACACGGCGGGGCAGAGCCCTGTCCCTTCTCGCCCTATTCCGACATCAATGTGCGCGACACCTCGCTAAAGGAAGCGCTTAATTCCAAGCTCTTTTTGGCGTTACAACAGGAACACTTGTTGTCAGCAGAGCACAGCGGCGGCTGTGTGCTCTTTGAGCAAAAGGAGCGGGTGGAAGCCATTTTGAAAAGATGACCGTGTGCTTTCGTGGCATGGTTGAACCGTAAATATAAAGGAGAGGCAGTATGAATGAAGTATATGAATTTTTAAAGCAGTGCGGGGCATATTACCTGGCAACCGCAGAGGGCGATCAGCCAAGAGTCCGCCCTTTTGGCACGGTGGATCTGTTTGACGGCAAGATCTATATCCAAACGGGCAAAGTGAAAGCGGTAGCAAAGCAGCTCAAGAGCAATTCCAAGGTAGAGATCGCCGCCATGGCACAGGACGGCAGATGGATCCGTATTACGGCAAGAGCGGTAATAGACGAGCGGACCGAAGCCCAGGAGCACATGCTGGAGGCGTATCCCAGTTTGAAGGCGATGTACCGTCCGGGAGACGGTAATACAGAGGTGTATTACCTCAAGGACGCCGTGGCGCGGATCTGCTCCTTCACAGAAGCACCGCGCACGATCAAGTTTTGATCTTTAGAGGTGTAAAAATGAAGATCAAAAAGGAAAAACTGCTGATCGTTGCAGGTGCGCTTTGGGGCATTGCGGGGGCAAACATTTTGCGCATCGGCATTACCTCTTATATAGACACCGCTCCCAAAAGAAGCCTGCCCATCCTTTTGGGGATGATCGCGCTTAGTCTTGTGATCCTTTCGGGCTTTGGACTGATGTTTTATCGGGTGGTAAAGCGCAACACCAAGCGCATCTTGTCCTATCCTGTGCGCCGTTCTGTTTTTGCGGTGTTCGATGTAAAGGGGTATTTGTTAATGGCGTTTATGATGGGGCTGGGGATCGGACTGCGCGCCTCCAATTTGCTTCCCACGGAATTTTTTGCCGTGTTTTACAGCGGACTGGGCAGTGCACTTTTGGGCGCGGGCATATTGTTTATCGGAAATTACATCAAGGAAAGAAGGCAAAAAGCAGTACAGTGACCCTCTTCTTTGCGCAAAAAGCCTTGTAAAATCGGTGAAATTGTGTTATAATACAGGAGTAAGGTGCTAAAAACAGCAGGGAGGTGGTTTTGTGAGTCAATCTGAATATGATGTGCTCAAGCTGGAAAATCAGCTTTGCTTTCCGCTCTATGCCGCCGCCCGCGAGGTGGTGAAGCGCTACCGCCCCCATTTGGAGGCGCTGGATCTCACCTATACCCAGTACATCACCATGATGGTTCTTTGGGAGCAGAAGGAAATTACCGTAAAGGCACTGGGAGAAAAGCTGTTTTTAGATTCGGGCACCATGACGCCTGTACTAAAGAGCCTTGAGGCAAAGGGCTTTGTCAGCCGTAAAAGAAGCGCTTCGGACGAGCGCTCGGTCACCGTGTCCATCACCCCCGCAGGAGAAGAATTAAAGCGCGATGCCGTTGGGGTGCCTGCCAAGGTGGCAGGATGCGTGGGGCTTGATCCGCAGGAGGCACTGCAGCTTTATACCCTTCTTTATAAGGTGCTGGATGCAAAAAACGAATAACGATTGCCGATGAAATGTTCTGTAAGCGGAAGGTTTCATCGGTTTTTCATTGCCCGAAATTTCTGTTGCAATGTGGCGCAAAACATGATATACTGTAAAAAAGTGCTTTGAAAAGGTGTAACATGAATAACGAATGTATGATCTGCGGTGCGCCGCTGGAATATTTAAAGGAAGATGTTTTAATGGAATGTGCACTCTGCCGCAAAAAGGAGCAGAGCAAAACGCGCTGCCTCAAGGGGCATTATGTGTGCAACGCCTGCCACACCGCAGGAATGGACAGCATTGTGGGCGTATGCCTTGCAGAACCCTCAAAGAACCCCATTGAGATCATTCAAAAAATGATGGCTCTGCCCTTTTGTCACATGCACGGTCCCGAGCATCACGTGATGGTGGGCTCGGCACTGCTGACGGCGTATAAAAACGCAGGCGGTAATATTGATCTGCCCGCCGCGCTGTTGGAGATGCAGGCGCGGGGCAAAAAGGTCCCGGGTGGGGCTTGCGGCTTTTGGGGTGCCTGTGGGGCAGGGATCAGCGCGGGGATGTTCGTGTCCATTGTGACAGGCTCCACGCCTCTTGCCAAAGAAGCTTGGGGACTTTCCAACGGTATGACCTCCGCCGCCCTTGGTGCCATCGGAGAAATCGGCGGTCCGCGGTGCTGTAAGCGGGATTCCTATCTTGCCATTAAAGAGGCGGTGGCATTTGCAAGGGAGCATCTGGGCGTAGAAATGGAGATGGGAACGATCAAGTGCGTGCATTCCCATCAGAACAATCAATGCATCGGCGGGAGGTGTCCCTTTATATGAAAAAGAAGATCGCATTTATTTGCGTGCACAATTCCTGCCGCAGTCAGATTGCGGAGGCGCTGGGCAAGCATCTTGCAGGAAAACGGTACGAGTTTTATTCGGCAGGCACGCAAACCAAGCCGCAAATCAACCCCGACGCTGTGCGGCTGCTGAAAAACCTTTACGGCATTGATATGGAAGAGACCCAGTACAGCAAGACCTTTGATCAAATTCCCACACCCGATATTGCCATTTCCATGGGGTGCGATGTGGGTTGTCCCTTTATCGGCAGAGCCTTTGATGACAATTGGGGACTGCCCGACCCCACAGGGCAGGGGGATGAAGTCTTTTTAGAGGTTATTGAGCAGATCAAGGCGCGCATTTTGGCGCTGTAGTGAAAACAAAAGGAGAGACTTATGAAGGAAATAGAGCATTTTCTTGAAAGAGTAAGACTGCGCCCGGCGCTGTATTTAGGCAAAAAGGATCTTGCGGCACTCTCCCACAATCTTGCGGGGTATGAGGAGGCACTGGCTGATCTCACAGGCAGAAAAGTGCTCTTTAATAATAAGTTTCAGTGCTTTGTGCAGTCTAAATACGGCAGAGCATACAACAAAACAATACACTGGTCAACATTTCTCTTGGAACAATACCCCGAAGAAGAGGCGTTTGACCTGTTCTTCGCGCTTTTCGATGAATTTTTGATGCATTTTCCCCATTGGGAGCAGATGGATGCGGCTTATTTTAAGGCGCTTGAAAGCTGCTTCTGCGCGCCAAACGCCTTTGAGGAGGATCCGAATACTGCCGTCTTTACCTGCGTGCACGTGCTCGGCGGTGAAAAGCCCATACTGCACGCCTGCCGCGATCAAGAGGGCGACCTGCAATTTCTTTGCGGATGCGCACATACGATCAAGGAGGCAAGAGTGATCTCTTTGTGGGAGGCTTGCATGCTTGACACGACCATCGGCACCCTTTCTACTCTCAAAAGAGGCGCTTCGGCAGACAGAAAAGAAGAAAACGCCCGCTGGATCATTTGTGAAAAGTGATTCTTTGTACATACGCCGAACCGAAATACAAGACCGCCTTGAGCAATCGAGGCGGTCTTTGCCTTTGTGAGTTAAATGGCATCACTTATTGTAATTAAGTTGATTGTTGGCGTCCCGATACATGAGAGTAGCGCAGGTCATGTTCGATGTGTGTACATAGGCAAGTCGAAGGATCGCAAGAACGAAAATGAAATCCTTGGGATACAGTGTACAATATTCTTTCTTAAATCCGGCTTGTTCAATTTTTTCAACTTCATCAATCAGTCCTACGTGCCGCAATTTTACGGCAGCGGCACTGACCGCATCTTCTGTTAATGAAGTGGCTTTTGATAGCTTTTGAGGTGAGAAAAAGGTTCCGCCTTCGCCTTCCGAAACGAGCTTTTCATAAATGACCTTCAAAATTTTGCGCGCGTTTTTATCTCCCAGCACGGTTAAAAGCTCTCCTGCCTTGTCAAGATCAAAAAGCAGTGCGTAATCTGCGCCGCCGTAACTGCGATCAATGAAAGAAAGGGCATCGGAAAGAAAAACAGAACCGTGTTCAGGGTTGCCTTCATCTATAACGTAAGCGCATTTTGGTAGTGGAAAGTCAAATTCTTTTTTTAATGCTTCCATTCGTTTGTTGAGCCTTTCGCTCGTTAAAGCCGTCGCTTCGCCGTGATAAAAGGTGAATTCGGCTTTAGCAAAGAGAGAAACAAGCGCGTCATAGCAAAGCGCGGATAGCTCGGATACCTGAACGCCCTTTGGCGCATTGGGCGTTTCTTCAAAAAGGGAGTTGATGTCCACCCCAAGAGCCTTTGCTAAGTCGGGCAAAATGGAAATGTCGGGATTAGAAAGCTCGTTTTCCCATTTAGACACCGACTGTCCCGTCACACCGAGCCGTTCCGCTAACTGTTCTTGGGTGTATCCGCAAAGTCTGCGGTAATATGCAATATTTTGATTTAAATACATGGATCCAACCTCCTTCTTTCCTTGCGTATAGTATATCATATTTAAACGCAACTGTAAAGATAGCGTTTGGATAACAGAGATGGATTTTTCTCAACCTGCGGTTGAATAAATGAGCACCACCGCCAACATCTACAGCCGCCTCGATGCCGTAAGCAAAGCAGACATAGAAGCTGTGATGAGTAAAGCGTTGGGGTAAAACAGTAACTGTAATAGTAAAGCCCGAAGCACACGCCTCGGGCTTGAATCTATTTGTAGTCAAATAATTTTTTCTATACGCTGAATCAGCTTTGCAAATCTTTCTTCCTTACGTATAGGCGCTAACCAACCCCAACGAGCATATTCAGCGTGCTCATGGAAATAGTTGCACAGGAACACCGCCTCCAGCCCCTTGTGGGAAAGAAACTCATCAAAGTTTGCGTATCCCGCAACCTCGTAGCCCAGCTCACGGCGCGCTTGCTCAATGCGGTCGGGATCTTTGTCGCATACGGCAACCACCTCACCGCCGCAATAGTTGATTTCGTTATAAAAAGAGCTCCCTTTGCCAAGACCAAATAAACCAAATCTGATTTTTCTTTCCTGTGACATTGCTCTGCCCTCCAAGCATGAATTTATATACCGATAATAAACCTTAAAGGCGGGATTTGTCAAGGGGTGCTAAGAGATAATTGTTAAATAAAAAATTAGGGCTGATGGGAGGCGCACTTGGTGAACATACGATTATTTTGCTGAATTGCTAAAACAAATGGGCACTTGGGGAATTATTAGATTGATTTTAAAAGGGAATTATGGTATACTATGTCTGTGAAATCACTGCCCAAATCGGTATAAATGCAAAGCCTTGGGTGGTTTTATTCGGCTATGGCGCGGTTTGAATGGGCGGGTGCAGTTCCGCTTAAATTGCCAAAACAGTAAGAAAGGGGGATGGCGATGTCATCGTACAGTGAGCTGATCAAAAACTTTGAAAAAATCAGAGCCTATATGCGCGAGTTTTACGTTTACGGCTTCAAGAGCCGTGACGATTATCAAAATAAAAGCGCGCGTTCCTATGATGATGAACGCCGCCGCCTTGAAAGCTGGCTGGGCGATCACATGAGCTTTGTGCGCACGCCCGAGGGGAAGAATGTATTCATCTCCATCGACAGCCGTACCATCAGACATAATCCTCTGTATAACGCATGGAAAGCCAAGAGCTTTACCGACGGTGATATCACCTTGCATTTTATTATTTTTGATATTCTTTATGAGCCATCTGTGAAAAAAACAATTTCCGAAATACTTGAGCAGATTGATGACAAGTATTTGTCGGGATTTGAGCATCCCATGATGTTTGACGAGTCTACCGTGCGCAAAAAACTCAAGGAATACTGCGAGGCAGGCATTATAATTTCCGAAAAAGAAGGACGGAAGATGTATTATCACAGAGCCGAGACTACCGATCTCTCAGACCTTAACGATGTTTTGCATTATTTCTCGGAGGTTGCTCCCTGCGGTGTAGTGGGCTCGTTCATTCTTGATAAGGAGAAAGCCGATACCGATGCCTTTACCTTC
Source organism: Clostridia bacterium (assembly GCA_017452335.1). Lineage (GTDB taxonomy): Bacteria > Bacillota > Clostridia > Oscillospirales > CAG-272 > UBA11512. The sequence continues at coordinate 3,034 of JAFTMP010000247.1, read as the reverse complement.
AAGCATCATTACATAACGGGAGCCATTGACAGCGGTGTTCTTGCCGCTCTTTTTACCGCGATGAGGGAAAAGCGTGCCGTGACCGTCTGCAATTTAAGCCGCCGAAGGGATCTGCCGCAACAAAACCGCATCGTGCCCTTGCGCGTGTTGATCAGCGTGCAGGGCGGAAGACAGCATTTGATCGCCTATCTGCCCGAGTACAACCATTTCCAGGCTTACAGGGTGGATTATCTTTCAAACGTGAAGCTTGAGGAACCGACTCCGCGCTTTGACGAGCTGCGCGCACAGCTCGACCTCATGCAGAGCAACATGTGGGGAGTGAGCGTGAAGCGCAACAACAGAGGCGAAGCACCTTTGGAGCATGTGGAATTTACGGTCAAAATAGAAGAAAATGAAGAATATATCATCAGACGCCTTGAGCGGGAGAAGCGTATCGGAACGGTGGAAAAGCTGGATGCGCACACCTATCGCTTTTTTGCGGATGTCTATGATTCCGGTGAGATGATCCCCTGGATCAGAACCTTTATTTGCCGTATCGTGAAAATGAACTTTTCCAACCGCAGTGTTGAGAATCAGTTTAAAAAGGATCTGGAGGAGATGTATAGGCTGTACGGCATTGAGCAGGAGGTGAGCGAGTGATATTCAGCGAGCTGTATTCGGCATATTACAATACCATTGCCGCGGTCATTTCCCGAATCCTTGAAGGGGAGCATTCCGAAAAGGAATTGCAAAAAATTGCTTCAGAGCGAGCGTTTGGCGAGAGCGTGCTGACGATCCTTCCCTCACTCAAAAATGAGAAATGGCAGCTTGTGCATCCCGATATGACCACCGACCTTGAGCATAAGCCTACCATGCCCTTAACCACCCTTCAAAAGCGGTGGCTGAAAGCAATTTCTCTCGATCCCCGCGTGAAGCTGTTTGGCGTAGAATTTCCGGAACTTGAGGATGTGGAGCCTCTGTTTACTGCCGAAGATTACTACGTTTACGATCAATACAGTGACGGCGACCCCTTTGAGGACGAGGAATACATTAAAAAATTTAGAATTATTTTGGATGCTATACGCCACAACACACAAATTAAATTTGAAATGGTCAACCGCAAGGGCAACACCATATTTGTCAGATGTCGCCCTTTGCGTCTTGAATACTCCGAAAAGGACGATAAGTTTCGCGTGGTAACCACTGGCTGGCGCACGGTGTCAACGGTCAACCTTTCTAAAATAAGAGCGTGCGCGCACTATACCGGAGAAAGACCGCTTGACGGGGAAGAAGCCCCGATTCGATACGATACGCTGACGCTGAAGGTGACCGACGAGCGAAACGCCCTTGAAAGGGTGATGCTCCACTTTGCCCATTTTGAGAAGCAAGCTGAAAGGGTGGATCGGCAGACCTATCTTGTAAAAATCAAATACGCCCACGATGACGAATCGGAGCTGGTGATCAGAGTTCTCTCCTTCGGACCGATGGTGGAGGTCCTCGGCTCGGAATCTTTCAAAAAATTATTCATCGAAAAGCTGAAAAAACAGTTAAATTGTGGATTAAAATAACAAAAAGCTCTCATTTGAGGGCTTTTTTGTTGTTTTCGCAGCTTTTTTTCCGTGAAAAAAGCGGGAAGAGATGGTAAAATATGCTTGCAGGTTACTTCAAGCCGGTGTTTGAGTCGATCCTTCACAGCGGTGCACGATGATATTCCAAAGTGTATGCCGAAGAACGCTTGCCCTTTGAGCCTGTCAAGCTCGATTATCGCGGGTTCGAATCCCGCCGTGCGCCAAAAGCGTATCGCCAGTGGATTGGTTTGTCCTTCGGGACGCAAAAGATGACGCACACGAACTTGTGTGCGAGAACACTTCGTTCGGGCATTCGTTATCATTTGGCAAAGGGAGAAGCGCTTCGGCGCATCTCCCGGAGCAATGCAAGAGCGTGCCTTGCCTGAGAATGGATACCGTGTTATCCCAAACAGAGCCAAAAGATTTCTTTCCGCGCTGTGCAGGAGGCACTCAAATTCTCAGCCGCCGCTTTTGCATGAATGATAGCGAAACGACTTTACTACCTTTAAGGAGGATTACATATTATGAAAAAGATGATTATCAATGAAAATCAAAAGGGCTTTCTCTTCAAAAACGGAAAGTATACCAAAACGCTCGATGCGGGCAAATATTACCTGTTTGGTGGCAAGGAAATTGAGATTTCGGGCTTAGAACAGCCGATCGCGTGTAGCAAGTGTGCTCTTGAAACCTTGCTTGCAGACAAAGCTGTTTTAGACCGTGTGGCAGTAGTTGAAGTAGGCGACGAAGAGCTTGCGCTCCACTATGTGAACGGTAAGTTTTCTTCCGTTCTTCGCCATGGCAAATACGCATTTTGGTCTGTCGTAGATCAGCATGAGTTCAAGATCGTGGATATCTCAACTCCTACGGTTGACGAATCTATTCCCGAGTACATCTTCTCAAAAATTCCTCAGATCTACTACACCAAGATCGAGGTTGCAGAATATCAGAAGGCAAGGCTGTACTTCAACCAAAAGCTTGAGCGCATTCTGGATGCAGGCACCTACTATTTCTGGAAAACTCCCATTAAAGTAGACGTAGGCTTTGTTGATACCCGTTTGACACAAATGGATATCACAGGTCAGGAGATCCTTACTGCGGATAAGGTTTCTCTTCGCATCAACTTCGTATGCAACTACCGCGTGACCGACTACGTCAAGATTCTTACCGAGATCGATGATTTCGCAGAACAAATGCACGTGGCGGCGCAGCTTGCGCTGCGCGAATATGTTGGCAAATACAAGCTGGACGAGATCCTTGAAAACAAGGTGCATATTTCCGAATTTGTGTTTGCTAAACTGAAAGCCAAGGAAAAGGATCTGTTTGTTGAAATCACGGATGCCGGCGTCAAGGATATCATTCTTCCCGGCGAAATCCGAGAGATCATGAACACCGTCCTTGTTGCCGAAAAGCGTGCACAGGCGAATGTCATTACGCGTCGTGAGGAGGTTGCATCCACCCGCTCTCTTTTGAACACGGCAAAGCTGATG
>JAFTMP010000246.1 GCA_017452335.1 Clostridia bacterium | reverse complement strand
GCACAAATAAATTGGGCGAGCTGACCCCCAGGCGCTTGGCGCGGTATTTTAATTGCCATTTAGACTCTTCTCCCGAAGAGTAGAGTACCTTTGCGCCCTCTCCCAGCTTTTCGCAGATCTGCATGAGCATGGTGGATTTGCCGATACCGGGCTCGCCCGCAAGCAGTACCACCGATCCCTGCACCAGTCCCCCGCCCAGCACACGGTCAAGCTCATCGGTGCCGGTCTTTGCGCGCAGATATTCGGGCAGCTCCAGATCGGTAAAGGGCAGGGCTTTGTTGTCACTGCCCGCAATGGAACGGTTTTTCTTTGCCGCTCCTGCAGGCGCTTCTTCGCGGAATTCCGTTTCGTCCATGGTGTTCCATGCTCCGCATGCAGGGCATTTGCCGCTCCATTTGGTGCTGGTGTGTCCGCAATCACTGCAGAGAAAAAGGGTCTTGTTTTTGGTAGCCATTGTTCAAACTTCCTTTATTGTCGGCATTATGCCGTTTGTACTTGTGTTTCGTAAGTGCACAGCGCGCTTGCAATGAGCAGTGCGAGCTGTTGTTGATACTCGGTGTTTTTCAAAAGCTCCGCCTCATTTGCATTGGATAAAAAACCGCATTCTACCAAAACGGCGGGAATGCGCACACGGTCAAGCAGATAAATGGCGGAGCCTGCTTGCTTGATCTCTCTGTTGTTGTCGCTTTGAAAATTTTTAACCAGGGGGTGCAGGGCGTTTGCGAACAGCAGGCTGTTTTCGTGATTGCCCGAATAGTATAGCTGAATCCCCTTGCAATAATCCATGGGGAATTTGTTCATGTGAATACTGATGAGCAGTGCATTGGGATATTCATTGGCAAAGTCCAAGCGGTATTTTAGATCGGCTAATTTTTTGTGCCCTTTGGCGCCCTCTCCCAGCATCACGTCCTCGCTCCTGGTCAGCAGTACACGATACCCCATGGCAGACAGCAGATCGGCAAGACACAGAGAAAGCTGCAGATTTAAATCCTTTTCAAGGGTACCGTCAGCACTCTGCGCGCCCCCGTCCTGTCCTCCGTGTCCCGGATCAAGGATCACTGTAAAAATCTGCGCACCGTTATTGACAGAAAGAAGATTGTCTGCTAAAATAGAACCACCGCTTGAAAGATGTCCACTGATAAGAGCTGTACCGGCAGTGAGCACCACCAGGCAAAGCGCGGTGAAAAGCGATGCAAAACGGAGAAAAAAGGCTTTCATGTGTGGTTTTCTTCCTAAAAACAGGAAGTCCTTTCGCTGGGCATTGTGCGGTAGAACGAACGTCCTGCCGTTGGTTCACTATATGCCGGGGCGAAAGGAAGAATTCCTTAGTTATCTCTTCTTTTTGCAAAAAGCGTTGCAAAGTATCCCTTGGTGCCTGCAATGTATCCCAAGGTGCACACCAGGATAGACAGTGCGGCAAGGGGCAGATGGATAAAGGGCAGACGGTTGAAGTCAAAGAAAAGGAGCAGTCCCTTATACATCATGTGAAGCAGTTCATTGATGGTGGTGGAGATGCCGTAAAAATCAGCGGCTACCCCCATGGCATCCAGCGGACTTTCCAAGTAAGCAACGCCGGGAATGAACGCCTTTGAAATGCAGGAAATGATGGAACAAATGATCACGGGCAGATTGGCAGTGAGGGAGAGAAGGAACCCGATTTTGGGATCGCGCTTCATTTTGCCGATGTCAATGGAGACATTGTGCTGAAGCCCCAGCTCACAGCAGGACAAAAAGATCAGTGCCAGATAAAATAACCCCGTGAAGGCGCTTGCCACGGGCATAAGCCACTTGGGCACGTCTGCACCGGCAGTGGGCAGCAGGATCAGAATGCCCAAAAACATCATGGCAAACTGGTTGACCCACAGTTTAATGACAGTATAAAAATTGTCTTTGATGATTTTCATAATACCATACCTTTTAAATTCTCTTATTCTTTCTCCTTACATTGTATAATATAATTGTGTTAAAAATAAGAGCAATTTATGAAAATTAGTATAATTTTTTAAAATTTAAATGTGCCAAGAAAGGAGGAACTGATGGAATACCCGTCAACACTCAACGCTTTTTGCAATTATATGAGCCATTTGAACAGATCCAAGCTGACGATCGAGAATTATAAAGGGGATCTTTGCATGTTCTTTCAGTATTTGCGGGCAAGTGAAAAGCATGCTGTACCCACCGAAGAAGAGCTTTTCGGGGAAGCCATTGCCGATTTTTCACTCTCGGAAATAGAGCAGATCAAAAATGAGGATATTTTTCGCTTTTTAAGATATGTCAGCGAGGAGCGGGGCAACAAGCCCGCCGCAAGAGCGCGCAAGCTTTCTGCTATCAAATCCTTTTTCAACTATTTGGTCAATGTGCGCGGGGATTTTGCCGTCAACCCCGCCGCCGCCATCAGCGCACCCAAGATCGACAAGCGCCTGCCCAAGCACCTCTCGCTTGAAGAGAGTGTGGAACTGCTTGAAGCGGTGGATGAGGATGAGGACTCGGCATATAAAGAACGGGATTACTGCATGGTGACCTTCTTTCTCAATTGCGGAATGCGTTTGGCTGAGCTGGTGGGCATCAATCTTGCGGATATTGACAGAGATCACACGAGGTTGCGGGTGATCGGAAAGGGAAGCAAGGAACGGGTGATCTACTTAAACGATGCCTGCCAAAGAGCGCTGGAGGACTATCTTAAGGTGCGGGGCTGGGGCAGGGAGATCAAGGAGAAAAACGCCCTGTTTATTTCCCGTATCGGCAAGAGAGTGAGCAGAAGAACGGTTCAGCACATTGTCTATAAGTATCTTGACCGTGCGGGGCTGGGCTATAAGCACCTGTCCACCCACAAATTAAGGCACACCGCCGCCACCTTGATGTACCAGGAGGGACATGTAGACGTGCGGGTGCTGAAAGAAATTTTAGGGCATGAACAGCTCAACACCACCCAAATCTATACCCACGTGAACAACGACCAAGTAAGAGATGCCATGGATCAAAACCCGCTGGCGGAGCTGAAAAAGAAAAAGAAATAAAAACAAACGCGCCCAAAGCATCCAAAAAGGTGCCTTCGGCGGCTACGAATAGGGATGTTATCCCGTAAGTAGTTGTTCGGGGCATAGGAGATATGGAGAAATCCATATCTCCTACTGCTTTTTATGGGACTTTTGCCGTTATACGCACATAAGGTCATCGAGTTCTCCGAAGCCTTTGAAGAGGATGCGGATATTCTGCTTAACGCCTTTCTTTGCGTGTTTGTTTTCTCTTTCCCCAATGACGATCTTTTCAATCATCGTATTGAGTATCTCCGGTGTCAGCTCGGTGATATGTGTATATTTCTTTGCGATGGCGACGAATTGCTCGGCTCCGTTTGTCTGATCCTTTAGCGTATCCATTTGCCGTTCAAGTACGGGAAGCTTGTCCTTGATGTCAGCCTGTTCCTCGTTGTAATCGGAGGAAAGGATTCGGAACTGCTCGTCGTTGATTCGCCCGATCACGTTGTCCTCGTAAAGACGCTTGAACAGCGTGCTGAGCACATTTTTTCGATTCATCAGCGTGTTGTACTCCCCTTGAAGCGCCATCAGCTCCTTTCGAGCCTGTGCGGTGCTTTTTTGTACTGCTGCCTGGATGAACTGCTCCTTGTTCGATCTCGCATAGCGGATCGCTCGGTTCAGCTCTGCCAGCACGATCTCATCCAGGACTCCGACGCGTATCGTATGCGGTGTGCATTTCTCCACGGTAGTGTGCTTATGGTACTTACTGCAGACGAAGCAGAAGGCTTCGGGTTTGATCGTTCTCCCTCTGACAAAGTACATCTTTGAACCGCAGTCCTCACAGAATAGCAGTCCCGAGTATTTGTCAAGTCCGTCCATCTTCTTGGGTCTGCGTTTGTTGGCGCGGAGTTTTTGAACAAGCCTCCACGTTTCATCGTCGATGATCGCTTCGTGAGAATGCTCTACTCGCATATGCTC
>JAFTMP010000245.1 GCA_017452335.1 Clostridia bacterium | reverse complement strand
GGTGGCAAAAGGGAGCGAGTGAGCTTGTAATCGAAGGGGCAGGTTTTAGCGAAAACGGTCAAAAAACCGACACCCACCTGCTGTTTTTCTGCTTTGATCTCCATTTTAAAAAAGATACCATTGCATTTCGCCCGGAGCTGACCATTCATATTTTAGATTCCTCGGGCAAACGCACCGAGATCGACCCCTGCTTGAACCTGCTAAGTTTGGTCTTATGGGGGCATCTTGGCGGAACGGAATACCAACGCATCGCGTTTTCCCCCGCCGATCTCTTAAAGATCCCCTCTTTGTACCTGTTCATAGCCGTTTTCATCGCGGGATCTGCCCTGTCCCTGCATCTAAAACGCAAAGAAAAGCATTTGTGGCGCGAAGAGCTGGAGCGCCTATAAAATTCCTTTCATCAAAGCCTGCGGTGCCGCAGAACGGACCGCAGGCTTTTCCTTTGCCTCTTTCCTTACCGAAAAGCTATACTGATGTTAAAATTTTTCACTTTTTTTGCACAATTGACGAAATACCCCTTGACAGAATGGATTTTTTTGTTTACAATAAGAAGGATGTTGGAGAAGTGTTTTTTTAACATCAACCGAACTTTGAAAATTGAATACCCAAAAGAAAAGGAGGTGCAAATTATGTTGCCCATTTATGTATCCGTCCTCATTGGTGTGGGATGTGCACTGCTCTTCGGATTCTTAGGCATTATGGCAGGAATCCAGTACCGCAAAAAGGTAGCAGAAGCCGAGATCGGCTCCGCCGAGCAGGAAGCAAAGCGCATCATTGAAGAGGGAAAGCGCTTGGCCGACCAGAAGAAAAAGGAAACGCTCATTGAAGCAAAGGAAGAAATCCTGCGCAATAAAAATGAGTTTGACAAGGAAATCAAGGATCGGCGTAACGAGATCTCCCGACTTGAACGCAGATGCGTTGCCAGAGAAGAGTCCCTTGACCGTAAACTGGATCAGCTTGAAAAGAAAGAAGAACAGTTGAACGTGAAGATCAAGGACTACGAAGACAAGGCAGCCGAAGTGGAACAGGTCAAGATGCAGCAGATCGAAAAGCTGGAAGAGCTGTCCGGATTGACAGCCGAATCGGCAAAGAACCTGCTCATCGCCCAGGTTGAAGAAGAAGCCCGCTTTGAAGCGGCGCAGAAGCTCACCGAGATCGAAGCGCAACTAAAAGAAGACGCAGAAGAAAAGGCGAAGAACATCATTTCTCTCGCTATTTCCAGAGTGGCGTCCGAACAGGTGGCTGAAGCAACGGTGTCTGTAGTTGCCCTGCCCAACGACGATATGAAGGGCCGCATCATCGGCAGAGAAGGACGAAACATCAGAGCGGTTGAAACTGCAACGGGCGTTGATCTGATCATCGACGATACCCCCGAAGCGATCACCCTTTCAAGCTTTGATCCCATCCGCCGCGAGGTGGCAAGACTGACTCTTGAAAAACTCATTGCAGACGGCAGAATTCATCCCACCAGAATTGAAGAGACGGTGGAAAAATGCAAAAAAGAAGTGGAGACCCGCATCAAGCAGGCAGGCGAAAAGGCTGTGTTTGAAACAGGTATTCACGGACTGAACAACGAACTGGTAAAGATCCTCGGTCGTTTGATGTACCGTACCAGCTACGGACAAAACGTACTGAATCACTCGGTAGAGGTTTCCTACATCGCAGGAATCATTGCTGACGAGCTGGGTGTGGACGGTACCCTTGCAAGACGCGCGGGACTGCTTCACGACATCGGTAAGGCAATGACCCAGGAAGTGGAAGGATCTCACGTACAGATCGGTGTGGACATCGCGAAGAAGTATAAAGAAAACAAAGATGTGATCCACGCTATCGAAGCGCACCACGGAGACGTGGAGGCAAGAACCTTGACAGCTCTCATCGTGCAGGCGGCAGACGCTATTTCCGCGGCAAGACCCGGCGCGAGAAGAGAGGATATTGAAAACTTCATCAAACGGTTGCAGAAGCTTGAGGAAATTGCAGCAAGCTTTAGCGGCGTTGACAAGGCATACGCCATCCAGGCAGGCAGAGAAGTGCGCGTGATGGTGAAGCCCGAGCAGGTAAATGACCAGTCTATGGTACTGCTCGCCCGCGATATCGCAAAGAAGATCGAGGGAGAGTTAAAGTACCCCGGACAGATCAAGGTCAACTTGATTCGAGAAAGCCGTGCATCCGAATACGCAAAATAACCCGATACCGCACAGCGGTTTGACATAGAATAATATAGAGCTTCTTTGAATACAGGTCTGTCGGCGGAGCATCCGCGGCAGTTTAGGATATAGATCCAATATATTATTGCTATTTTACTTGGTAAAACATTGCGTTTCTCGGGCAGTCGGGAATTCCCGACTGCCCGAATTTTTTAATCGGAATACAAAGCAGAAAGGAAAAACCATGAATATTCTTTGTCTTGGAGACGTGGTTTCGGTATACGGGCTGGAAGCGGCTTGTAAAAACTTATACAAGCTCAGAAGAGAGCTTTCGGCAGACGCCGTGATTGTCAACGCCGAAAATGCCTCTATGGGCAACGGCAACGGACTCACCGGGGAGGATGCCCGCAGGCTCCTTGATGCCGGTGCCGATGTGCTCACAGGGGGCAATCACAGCTTTCGCCAAAAGAGCCTATATTCCCTGCTGGAGGATCGGGAGGAGCTGCTTCGTCCTGCCAACTGCCACGGTGCTTGCCCGGGAAAAGGATACACGATCCTGCCTGTAAACGGTCAAAACCTGTTGGTGGTCAATCTCATCGGCAGAGAGCACATGGATCTGCCTGCGTCCTGTCCCTTTGAAACACTGGAAAAGATCCTCAAGGAGCAAAGCGGTGCTTACGATGCCGTGATCGTGGATTTTCACGCAGAAGCCACCGGAGAAAAGCTGGCGCTGGCGCATTATTTCGACGGCAGAGTGCAGGTCTTTTTCGGTACGCACACCCACGTGCCCACCGCAGATGAGCAGGTTTTGCCCAAGGGCTGTGGATACATCACCGACATCGGTATGTGCGGTCCCTCTTGCAGTGCGCTGGGCTTAAAGCCCGAGATCATTGCCCGCAAGCTGATCACCGGCATGCCCTGCCGCTTTGAGCCCGCCCAAACGCCCCCCGTACTGCAGGGTGCGCTCTTCACCCTTTCAAGAGATCTGACCCGTTGCGAAAAGGTGGAGCGCATTTGCGCAAAAGTGTGATATCCCCTAAAAAAGGACTCTGCCCTTTGAAACCCGCTTGAAAACCTATTTGGGGCTTTGCCCCACCCCCACTAAAGGAACTTTTTAAAAAAAGGTTCCTTTAGAATCCTCAAAAACTCCTAAAGATGGGTGGTTTTAAACCCATTTTCCTTTTTAAAAAAGAGAGTATCAACACGCCCAACAGCCCGATCGGTCTCCGACCGATCGGGCTGTTTTTTGTAATCTATAGACTTTTTTAAAAAATCTTAAGATTTTTTAAAAAAGTTACGTGAACCTTATTGACAATCACGTGACTGTGTGCTATAATACAGTCACAGAGCAAGAACAGGCAGTCAAATGACCGCGAAACAAAAAATCTAACGGAAAGGAGATCCTGATTTTAATTAGGAAACAAAGCATCATGAAACTGACCCATCTTCCCGGAACGACCCTATCCTTTCAAGAGGGGGATGATCCGCAAAAAATACTGGACGGCATTTTTGCCGCAGGAGGACTGGTGCTCTCCCAGGTGGTATCGCTGATCGATATTGAAAGCTACACGGTACAAAACTGGGTGAAGCGGAAATTCGTTTCTCCGCCCAGCGCCAAAAAATATTCCCGTTCCCAGTTTTGCCGCCTGGTCATCATCAATCTTCTCAAAGACAGCTTGAGCATTTCCGAGATCACCGGGCTGCTTTCCTACATCAACGGACAATTGGACGATGAAAGCGATGACACCGTAAACGATGCCAACCTGTATGCCTACTTTACCGAAACGCTCCTACTTGCACAACGGCGCACCCCCGAGAGCTTTGAGGAAGCGGCAAGACAGGTGCTGGGTGATTACAAAGAACCCGTTGAAGGAAACAAAGAGCGCCTTCTTTCGGTGCTCACCATTATGTGCGTTGCCTACTCCTCCTCGGACCTGCACCGCCAGGCAAAGGAACTGCTCTTTGCCCTGCCCACCGTGGCAGAAGACCGCCCACTCTGAAACTGTAATCCAAAACAAAAAATAAAATTTAAAGGAGAAAACCGCCATGTTATGGATCGCTATTGCATTTTCCGCACTCGTTGTTGCCTTTATTCTTTTAGGCATTTCCTTCAAGCAGAAGAACTGGAAGCTTCGCCCCAGACAAATTCTATGTCTTCTTTGTCTGCTTCTGATCATCCCCGGGGTTTTTGCCACCATCCCCGCAGGACACACGGGGATTCTCACCACCTTCGGTAAGGTGGAGGATCAGACCTTGGAAGCGGGTCTTCACACCGTTCTTCCCTGGCAGCAGGTGATCTGCATGGATAACCGTGCACAAAAAGCCTCGGTTGACATGTCTTGCTTTTCCTCGGATATCCAAGAGGTTTCGGTGATTTACTCGGTAAACTATCAGATCCGCAAGGAAAACGCACAGAAGATCTACAAGACCATCGGCGTAGATTACTACAACACCGTGATGACCCCCTGCATCCAGCAGGCTGTAAAATCGGTGATTGCCGAGTATACCGCTGAAAGTCTGATCTCCTCCCGCGAGGAGCTTTCCAAAAAGATCTTGGAGGTACTGACCCCTGCCCTTGAAGAATACAATATCATTGTCATCAACACCGCTGTGGAGGATCTGGACTTCTCCGATGTGTTCACCAACGCCGTTGAAGAAAAGCAGGTGGCACAGCAGAAGAAGCTGAAGGCTGAAACCGAGCAGGAACAGCTCAACTTAGAAGCAAAAGCCAAGGCAGAGCGCGAAAAGATCGCGGCTGAGGCAGAGGCTGAGGTAAACAAGATCAAAGCAGACACCGAAAAATACGCCAAGGAGCAGGAAGGCGCCGCCAACAAAGCGCTGGCAGAGTCTTTAACCGACGAGCTCATCAAGTATTTTGAAATTAACGCCTGGGACGGCAAGCTGCCCTCCTACTACGTTACCGGCACCGAAACCGTTCTGCCCATCCTTGGCGGCACGGCAGGCAGCCAGACTACCCCCGATACCGAGGGCGTTACCCCCGAGGTAACCCCCGAAGCATAAAAAAACATCCGGTGAACCAAACACAAAATTTTAGTATCAAAACGCGTTACGCGTATGAAAGGAGTACACTATGCCTTATCCCGAAATTTTAATTCCCGTTGCCATCGTTGTTCTCTTCATCGTCCTATTCTTCGTTGCAGGATACTTAAAAGCGCCCCCCGACACCGCCTACATCATCTCGGGTCTTCGTAAAAGAAGAATTCTCATTGGTAAAGCGGGCTTCCGCGTGCCCTTCTTTGAAAGAGTC
>JAFTMP010000028.1 GCA_017452335.1 Clostridia bacterium | reverse complement strand
GGGGCAGGGGAATCTGATCTTCGTCTACAGGCGTGTAGTAATCGGCGTTGATCCACATTTCGTGATCCATTACGGAAGGACCGTCCACGCCTGCCAGGTTAAAATATACGTGGTTGGTCAAATTGCACACGGTGGGCTTGTCGGTTGCTGCCATGTAGGAAAGGATTAGACGGTTATCTTCGGTGAAGGTGTAGGTCACCTCCATGTTGAGTGCGCCGGGATAGCCCTCTTCTCCGTCGGGAGACAGATAGGAGAAGCGCACGCCTGCACCGTTCTCGTTTTCAAAAGTGATGGCATCCCAGATCTTAGTGTTAAAGCCTTCTTTACCGCCGTGCAGGGAGTCGTTTTTACCGGAGTTGACATAAAGGGTATATTCCTTGCCGTCAAGAGTAAATTTCGCGCCTCCGATACGGTTGCTGTATCTGCCGATGAGCGCGCCTTGATAGCCTGCCGCGCTTAAATAGCTGTCAATATTGTCATATCCGCAGACAATATCCTTCATCTGTCCGAAACGGTCGGGCATGATGAGCGACTGGATGATGCCGCCGTAATTCAAAAGGGTAACCGAAGCGCCCATGGTGTTTTCAATGGTATATGCAACAACTTTTCTGCCGTCGGGCAGTCTGCCAAAAAGGCGGGAAGTAATATTCATAAGAGCAGTTCTCCTTGTTTGATAATGATATAGTTATTGTACCCTTTTTTTACCGTTTTGTCAAGAGCAATGAGCGTCTTTGTCTAAAAGTGTGTGCAGGAGAAGCGTCGTTCACAGTTTGGCAAATGAACCGTAAAAACAGGTAGGTTGACAAAAGGGCAGAAAAGTGATATGATAAGGAAGGAATCATATAAGTTTATTGACTTTTCAGATATGTACCGCGTAAAAGGAGCTTTTACATGAAAAAAACGAAAATTTTCAGAATTATTTTTACGTTTTTGCTGGTAGGACTGATCGTAGGCTTGATCGTATGGATGGTCAGCGTGCTGTTGGGACAGAGCAAATCGGGCAATCAAAGTCCGGTGTATGCCAGCCGTATGATCGAGGCAGGAGAGGAGTTTTCACCCGAGATCTTTTTAAGAGATAAGGACGAAACAGTGTCTCTTTTAGAAGAATCGGTTTATGATCTGCACACACCCGGGGATTATGTGATCACCTTGGTCATGGGCGATGGCAGTATGCGCACTGTGACCCTGCAGGTGCGGGACACAACTCCTCCGAAGGTTGGACAGCTTCCCATCATTCTTGTGAAAAAGGATGCGCAGGTTCCTGTGGAGGAGCTGCTTTCAAGGGAGCATATCACCGACGCCACAAAGGTGCAGGTAAGCTTGATTGCCACCATGAGCACCGCCAAGGAAGGAATTCACGAGGTGGCAGTTAAAGCGGAGGACTTGGGTGGAAACACCCTGCGCGTCAATGTATCCTATTATGTGACCGACCGTTTAAACAGCGACTATACCTACGAGATCGGACAGATCGCCCCTTCTGCAGAGGAACTGCTTCCCGGTTGCTCCGCAATGCTTGATGAAGGGCACACCGCGCCCACCGTTCCCGGACGCATTCCCGTCAGCGTGGAGGTGTTTGGGGGAACGTATCTGATGTACTACACGGCAAAGGACACGATCGCCCCTGTGGGCACCGTAAAGGATGAGGAATTTTCCTTCAATGTGGGCGATGCTCTTCCCGAGGATCCTGCCATCTTTATTGAGAACGTGCAGGATGCCACTGCAGTCAGCGTGACTTATGCAGAGGACTATGCTTTCACAGTGCCCGAGAAAAAGGTTCTTTCTCTGGTGCTCACCGACCTTGGCGGCAACAAGACCACTGTTTCGGTCACGGTCACTGTATACGATAAGAATGAAGGGGCAGATACCATTGCACCTGTTTTTTCGGGTGTGAAGGATCTTGAAACCACTCTTGGTGTGGCACCCGATTATCTGGCGGGCATTTCGGTTTATGACGGCAGAGACGGTCATATTTCAAACGATCGGATCACGGTGGATACATCCGCCGTAAAGCTGAGCGAAATTTCAAGCGGCAGGGGTTATCCCGTGACCTATACGATCAGCGACGCCGCAGGCAATCAAGCCAGTGCAACGGCGTATGTGAAAGTGGTTCGTCCCGCGGTGAGCGAGGAGGAGATGAACGCCCTCTTTGAGGACGTGATGAAGAACCTGGATACCGCAGGTCTTTCGCGCTTCTCGGTGCTTTCTCAGGTATACGATTATATCACCAGAAATTACCGTTTCCTCTCCGAAAATGCCAATACCGACGGCAGTGACTACAAGACCGAAGCCTATTGGGGCTTCAAATTGAAGAACGGAAATCATGAGACTTATTACGCTATGACGGCGGTGATCCTTGACAGACTCTCTATTGAGCACATTAAGGTCAACCGTCAGCTCACAGGTAGTGAAGCCCATTGCTGGCTGTTGGTAAACTACGGTGTTGGCTGGCTGTATATGGACTGCACGCCTCTTGAAGGGTATGTTTGGGCAAAGAACGGCAAGCTTTACAAGAGTGATGATCCCGAAGCAAAGTTACTTTCTGCGGCAGATATCAGAGAACGCGCCGCAATGACCGATTTTGATATTGCACAGTTAACGGCTCTGCTCAATCAATATGTTCCCGGATGGAATTATTATAAAGCAGACGTAGCGGGCGGGGTACTTCCTGCCACGGCGATCCGCGATACCAACGGTGGATATACCGCACAAAAATACAAGATTACCTATAAAGTAAGCGGTTCTTACGGTAAAATTGAAGGGGCAAGCGTGCAAACGTTGACCCACGGTGAAAAAACGGCATCTGTAACGGCAGTTGCAACCAACCCCGGATATCGCTTTGTCAGATGGAGCGATGGCGTAACCACTGCAACAAGAAGTGATGTTGCATTGCTGAATACCACCATCACGGCTGAGTTTGAGCTCTTTACCATTGACGTATATACAGTGCTTTATGGCGCGGGAGAGGGCGGAAGCATCAGCGGCGCACAGACCCAAAGCAAGCGCTACAACGAAAGCACCTCCACGGTAACTGCTGTTCCCGCCAAGGGATATTATTTCGTTTCCTGGAGTGATGGCAATAAAAATGCGTCCCGATCTGATAAGGTGACGGCAAATGCCGAATATACTGCCATCTTCGCGCCCATGATCACCATTGAGTACAGCGCTGCAGAGGGCGGAAGCATTTTGGGAAGCAGTACGCAAACCCTGATTCCCGGCGTGGGCGGTGAATATGTGACCGCAAGGCCCAATCCCGGCTATCTCTTCCTTTCCTGGAGCGACGGCGTGACCAGCGCGCAGAGAAAGGACACCTCCGATGTCAGCCTGCAGTTGACGGCAAATTTCATAAAGGATACCTCGTCCTACACCTTCAAGTATATGGCATCTGCCGGCGGAACCATAGAGGGAATGACCATGCAGACGCTGGTTTGTTCCGAGCGAACCTCTGCGGTCATGGCAGTGGCGCAGGAGGGCTATGTGTTTGTATCCTGGAGCGATGGCGTGACAGAGGCAAGCCGCAGTGATATCGTGTACGGCAATACCACAGTAACGGCAAATTTCAGAAAGCTCAATGAATATACCGTGATCTATACGGTAGGCGAGGGCGGCAGTATTGTGGGCGTGGCTCAGCAAAAGGTCTATGAAGGTCAGAGCTGCAGCGAAGTGACGGCACTACCCTTGGAGGGCTATGAATTTGTGTCCTGGAGTGACGGAAATACCAATCCTACCAGATGCGATGCGCCCGAAGGAAACCTGGCGTTTGAGGCGATCTTCCAAGAGATCAAGACCCCCGAGCCTGTTACGGTGAGCTTGCAATATAGCGCGGGCGAGGGCGGTAGCATCT
Source organism: Clostridia bacterium (assembly GCA_017452335.1). Taxonomy (GTDB): domain Bacteria; phylum Bacillota; class Clostridia; order Oscillospirales; family CAG-272; genus UBA11512. The sequence goes on along the minus strand of JAFTMP010000028.1, from coordinate 1,159 downwards.
TAGGTGAAACGGAGCAGACTGTTGAGGTAGGACAGAGCGGTAGTGAAGTGAGCGCGGTGGCGCAAGAAGGATATCGGTTTGTTTCCTGGAGCGACGGTGTTACCGAAGCGGTACGCAGTGATGCACCCACGCAGGATACCGTACTGACGGCTCAGTTTGAAAGAATCGAGGAGCCCGAAGAAGAGCCTGCGGAAGAAATTCAGTAAAGAAAAAGGGGAAGTGCAGGGCGTTTGCAGTTCCCCTTTACTTTCAGAAAGGTTTTTGAAATGAAAACAATCAGAAGAGGCGCGGCATTGCTTCTTTCAGCGGTTATGGTGCTTTGCTTTGCCTCCTGCAGCAGTCAATGGCGGGAGCTTGGCGAGGGCGCCGAGAAAACGAGCCTTCCCACGATTTATATTGAGACACAGGACGGGGAAGAGATCGTCAGCCGCAGTGAGTATCTGACCATGCGCTTGACGGTGACGGGATGCGCGCAAGAGCAGTATAACCTCACCTCCCTCACAGGGCGCATTCGAGGAAGAGGAAACTCCACCTGGGATTTTTGCGAGAAAAAATCTTACCGCATCAAGCTGGACTTGAAGACCAATTTGCTGGGAACCGGTGACGGAGGCGATAAGGACTGGGCGCTGATCTCCAACGCCAGAGAAAAGTCTATGCTTCGAAATTACGCCATGTTTTCTCTTGCCAAGGAGCTGGGCATGCAGGCGGTGACCGATTGCAGCTTTGTACAGCTCTATTTAAACGGCGAGTATAACGGCATGTATATGCTTTGCGAGACCGTTGAATTTGGTAAAAACCGTCTTGATCTGGAGGATGAGAGCGGGCAGGTTGACAACAACTACCTGCTGGAGCTGGATAAACGCGCCAAATCGGAGGCGGAGCACAAATACGAGTACTTTTATGTAAACGATTGGGCGGTGCCCTTTGCCATCAAGAGCCATGTGGAAAATGAAGAGCAAAATGCCTTTATCAAGGATTATATGCAGAAGGCAGACGATGCGGTTTTGTCGGGAGAGCGGGAACGGATCGAAGAGTATATAGATCTTTCAAGTCTTGTGGATATGTATCTTTTGCAAGAGTTTTCCAAGAACAGAGACGTGGGCTTTGCCAGCCTTTATTTCTATAAGGAGGCGGGCGGAAAGCTTCATTTGGGCTTCCC
>JAFTMP010000244.1 GCA_017452335.1 Clostridia bacterium | reverse complement strand
TGTAGAAGGGCTCGGGCAGAGTCACGCCCTTAAATACCACTTCACCGTCAGCGCTCAGAGAGTCACCAGTGTTGGTGCCTGCAAGCTTGGTGATGCATCCGATGTCGCCGCAAGCAAGTGCGGGCACTTCGGTGGTCTTCTTACCGTTAATGGTGTAGATATGCGCCATTTTTTCAGTAACGCCCGTCTGTGCGTTCTTCAAAATGGCAGAGTTGGTCAGCTCACCGGACAGCACCTTGAAATAGGAGGTTCTGCCGAACTGGTCAACGGAGGTCTTAAATACATAAAGCTCGGGGGAGCCGGTTTCGGAAATGGGTCTTTTTACAACTTCACCGTCTACGATCGCCTTTTCAGCGCCCTTGGTCATGGGGTTGGGGAAGGAGTCTACGATGATGTCGCACAGCTCGTCAATACCCCACAGCTTGGTGGCACAGCCCGAGAATACGGGGGTGATGGTGCCGTCTGCGATACCGTGGTGGATGGCATCAACTGCTTCCTGCTTGGTGATCTCTTCGCCGCCGAAGTACTTTTCCATCAGCTCGTCGGAAGTGGAGGCAATCGCGTCCAGCAGCTTTTCTCTGCATTCTTCCACATAAGACATATATTCGGGGTTGATCTCACCCTCGGTGTGGTTGCCCTTATCGTCGTACACGTACTTCTTCATATCAATGAGGTTGATGAAGGCGTTGGGCTGAGAGGAAGGAATGATTACGGGGCATACGGATGCACCGAACTTCTCCTTCATGTCTGCCAGCAGGGGCGCAAATCTTGCTTCGGGATCGTCGCACTTGTTGACGAAGAATGCCTTGGGCGCCTTTGCCTGCTCTGCATTTTCCCAAGCCAGCTCTGTACCTACCTGAATACCCGATTTAGCGTCTACCACGATAACTGCGGAGCCCGCAACTCTAAGACCGGTGATTACTTCACCAACGAATCCGAGGAAGCCGGGAGTGTCGATAATATTGATCTTTGTGCCCTTTCTTACGAAATTCGCGCAAGCAAGAGAGATGGTAAAGCCTCTCTTGATCTCTTCGGGATCATAGTCACAAACGGTGTTACCCGCGGGGGTAGAGCCCAGTCTGTCCGTTGCCTTGTGCATATAAAGCATTGCCTCTGCAAGAGACGTTTTACCGCTTCCGCCGTGTCCGAGGAAGCAAATATTTCTGATGTTGCCGGTTTTGATTGCTGCCATGATTTATACCTCTTTTTTGCGAATTTATCCGTGTTCTCACTGTCACTATCCCTGTTGCAAGTCCCAAAAACTCACGGACAAGTACTATTATATATGAAAACAAATCCAATTTCAAGTTTCTTTTTAAAACTTGTGTTCGTCAAAACAGAGAAATTTGCCCCTCATTTTTGTGCAACTTGCACAAATTCGAGTTTTTTCCCCTGAAAACTACCCCGTTTTGCCAGCGTTTGGTCCAGCAAATTGATGACCTTGATCTTGTTCGTGCTCCACAGCGGTGCAACAAGACTTCCCCTTTTCGCATCCCCTGTAACGCGCTCCACCACCGTTTCGGGCGGGAGCACCTCGATCTGATCGGCAAGCAGCTCCACGTAGTCCTCCATGCTCATTGCAGACAGTTTCCCGCGCAAAAAACGCTCGGTGAGTGCACTTCCCTTCCTATAATATAAGCAGTGGATCTTCACAAACTGTGGATGGAGCGCCCCCACCCTGCGGGCGTTTTCAAGCATCATCTCCCTGCTCTCCCCCGGCAAGCCGTTGAGCAGATGTACCCCCACGGAAATGCCTTTTGCGCGCAGGGCGTGAAAGGCTTTAAGGAAGTCGTCATAGCTGTGATGGCGGTTGAGCGCCTGCGCGCTCTCATCAAAGGTAGTCTGCAGACCCAGCTCCACCGTGAGGCGGGTGCGGCTGTTTAACTCCTCCAAATAGGAAAGCACATCGTGCGGCAGACAGTCGGGACGGGTGCCGATGGTGAGCCCCACCACGTCTTCAAAGGACAGCGCCTCCTCATAAAGCGCTCTTAAACGCTCTACTGGCGCGTAGGTGGAGGTGTAATTTTGAAAATAAGCAATAACGGGTGCGTTTCCCCATTTGCTCATCAGCCGTGCCCTGCCCTCTTCATACTGCGCGCGCAGGGGTCTTGGCAGTCCCTCATCCCGCCCCAGAGGCAGGCTCTCCCCGCCTCCTGCGGCACAAAAGGCGCACCCGCCCACCCCCTTGCTTCCGTCTCGGTTGGGGCAGGTGAAACCGCCGTCCAGCCCCACCTTCACGCATTTTTCGCCAAAAACCGACTTCACATAGTGGTCGTAGGTGTGGTAGCGCTTGTTGGTATGGGAATAAGGAAAGGGGTTTTCTTGTTCGTGTTCTTTCATACGCTCTCTTTTCTGCCCGCACTCTCAAAAGCGGACACTTTTTTATGCCCTTAAAACGCAAAGATCGTTGTTCCCCGTGGAACAACGATCTTTTTGCTTTCAATGATCTTTTTTGCGCGTCCAAAAGGTTCCAAATAGAACCAAATGCGCACTTATTTGTTTTTCAGCACCTTTGCAATTTCTGCAAGCAGCTCTTCCTGCTTGAGAATAGAAGCGTCCAGTCTTGCCTGGTGTGCAGCTGCATCTGCTGCAGCCTTTTCCGCTGCTGCCTTTGCTTCCTCAGCCGCTGCCTTCTCAGCTGCCGCCTTTGCCTCAGCCGCCTCAATTTCCTTGCGCTCCGCTCTCTTCTTGATGCCGGTGATGATGCGCAGTACCACAAAAATGCACAGCGCAGTGATCAAAAAGTCAAGAATGGTCTGCATCCAAGTGCCCCACAGGATGGCAACCTCTGCCACAGCGGGGGTAACCACATTGCCTGCCTCGTCAAGAACCTCGGGAGAAGCCTCGGTGATCACGGTCTTGATGGAGTCAAGACTGCCGCTCTTGAGGAAAATGCCCACAAAGGGATTGATGATGTAGTTGACCAGTCCGGTTACGATCTTACCGAAGGATCCGCCGATCACAACGCCGACTGCCATGTCGATCACATTGCCCTTGGTGATGAACGCCTTAAAGTCCTTCAAAAAAGTACTCTTTGCCATGTTGTATTCCTTCCATATAATTATATGTATTCTCGCCTTTCGGCGTGGTTACAGTGTACACTATTTTTGAAAAAATGTCAATGCTTTTTTCTTGCTTTTTTAAAATTTACGCCACAATTCTACATCATGTTGTATTATTTTACCTGCCATACGAAATTCTCTGCTCTTCGACAGAAATAGTTGAAATACGACAGCGTTTTTCAACAACATCTCTTTCCACAGCGTGTTAAAATGACAAAAAGAATGATTTTTTCACAATCCCTTCAAAGGGAATGTCAGAAAGGATGTATAATGAAAAAATTGCTTCAAATGATAAAGGTACAGAGAAAAATGAAGCTTCAACGGCAAGAGCGAGCCCTTGACCTGACGAAACAACGCCTACAGGTGCTAAAGGAGCATTATACCGTGCATCTTATTCCACTTGAGCGCATTTCCCTGCCGGATCTGCACCGTACGCCGCCCGATGAACGCTCCCTAAGGGCACTTTGTGGCAGCATTTACCGCTACGGACTGCTGGAGCCCCTGGTGGTGCGCCGCATTTCGCAGGATGACTGCTCCTTTGGAGGGGTGTTTACCTTGGTGGCAGGAGAAAAACGATATCGGGCGCTCAAACAGCTCGGTATGGAAAAAGCTCCCTGTGTGATCTGCGATCTGCAAGCCGCAACCCTTCTGCCCGCCGTCGCATCGTCACTTTTTTGCAAACAACCTGTGGATATCTATGAAAAGGCGGCAATGTTGCACGCTCTGCAGGCACAAACAGCAGTAAATAACGAACAGCTTTGCAAAATTTGCGGAATTACACAAAAGGAGCTGGCGGAGCTTTCTTTGATTGCAGATCTTGAAGAGGACGAGCGCGCGCTCTGCCGTTTCTCTGCCCTGCCCCGCTATCTTGCCCGCGAAATTGCCGCCATTCCCTCGGGCAAGGAGCGCAAGCGGGTGCTTGTGGAATGTGTACATACCTTGCGCACCATTTTCCCTGCCCAAAGAGAGACCGATGCTCCCGGGAGCCGCAGACTGCTCTTTTCCGACATTCGCCCCTTTTACAACAGTATTGAAGAAATGGCGCGGCGCATCCGCCAGGGCGGAATCGAGGCAGAAACCCACAAGGCAGAGGACGAGGACTATTTTGAGATCACCTTGCGCATCGCCAAAAACTCGGTACACCGTGTTACCTATGACAGCACGCCCCGCGCTGACGGGTAAGCGCTTCCCTGTCCTTTCAATGTTCCACGTGGAACACTTCCCTTTTCTCGTTCATGCTGTAGAGCATCTACACCATTGCACTCAACTTGTTCCACGTGGAACAACAAAAATAGCAATGCACGTTTGCGCAGGTGTTCCACGTGGAACATCTGCGCAAACGTGTAAAAAAGGCGCATTATCGCTGAATTTTTTTGGAAAAAGCCGCAAACTGATTGACAATCAACAGGATATTTGTTATAATATAAGGTGAAGTAATTGCATTTTCAAAGGAGCACACCGTGGGCAAAATTATAGCTTTTGCAAACCAAAAAGGCGGTATCGGAAAGACCACTTCCGCCATCAATGTTGCCGCGTGTATTGCCGAATGCGGTAAAAAAGTGCTGGTCGTGGACTGTGACCCCCAGGGCAACTGCACCAGCGGATTCGGCATCAATAAAAAAAGTCTTCGTTTTACCAGCTATGATCTGCTGGTAGGACGCGTGGGTGCACAGGACGCCATGATCCGCACCGAATTTGAAGGAATCTCCGTTATTCCCGCAAACATTTCACTTGCAGGCGCGGAATTTGAGCTGGTAGAGCTGGATAATCGGGCTTACAGGCTGAAAAATGAGCTGGACAAGGTGAAGGACGAGTTTGATTACATCGTCATCGACTGCCCGCCTTCTCTTGGTATCCTCACCATCAACGCGCTGGGCGCCAGCGACGGCGTGGTCATCCCCATGCAGTGCGAATATTTTGCGCTGGAGGGACTTTCCCAGCTGATGATGACCATTCGCAAGACTAAAGAGCTTTATAACGCCAACTTGGAGATCGCAGGAATCCTCATTACCATGTACAACGGCAGACTCAACCTGTCTACACAGGTCTTAAAGGAGCTGAAAAAGTACTATGCGGACAAGATCCTTTCCGAGCCCATTCCCAGAAGCGTGCGCATCAGCGAGGCACCCAGCCACGGTCTGCCCATTAACTACTATGATAAAAACGGCAAGAGCGCAAAGGCGTATCTGGCAGTGGCAAAGGAACTGATGACCAGAATTTAAATCCGGCAACGCACAACGGTAAAAATTGCCGACAACACACATACATCCGAAACAAGGAGCTACTATGGCAGTAAAAACTAAAGGCGGGCTCGGCAGAGGGCTCGATTCGATCTTTTTAGACAATACCACCCCCGAATCCTCGGGCGGCGGGAGCATGGTGCGCATCTCGGAAATCGAGCCGCGGCGCGACCAGCCAAGAAAAAACTTTGATCTTGAGGCACTGCAGCAGCTTGCAGACTCCATTTCCGTGCACGGACTGATCCAGCCCGTGGTGGTGCGCGAGTCTTTGGGCGGCTACTATGAGATCATCGCAGGTGAGCGGCGCTGGAGAGCGGCAAAAATGGCGGGTCTTTCCGAGATTCCCGTAACCATCATCGCGGCAGACGACAAAAAAGCCGCCGAGCTTGCACTGATCGAAAACGTGCAAAGAGAGGACTTAAACCCCATTGAAGAGGCTTTGGCATACAAAAAGCTGTCCGAAGAGTACGGTTTGACCCAGGAAAAGGTGGCTGAGGCGGTAGGGAAGAGCAGAAGCGGCATTGCAAACTGCCTGCGTTTGCTGGACCTGCCCGAGGAATGCTACGAGCTGGTGGCGTCAAGAACCCTCAGCGAAGGACATGCCAAGGTGCTCATGGGCATTAAGGACGAAGAGGAGCTGGTCAAGGCGGCGCGCACCGTGGTGGAAAAGGAACTGAGCGTGCGAGAGACCGAACAGCTTGTAAAGCGCGTCTGCGCCGAGGGCGAAGCGCCCGAGGAACAGGAAGAGCAGGGCAGAGTGAAGGTGAACTACACCAAGGTCCTTGCCGATAAAGCAGGAAAGCACCTGGGCAGACGAGTGAACATCTCGGGCAGAGGTAAGAGCAAGCGCATCGAGCTGTATTACGAGGACAGAGAAGACTTGGAGTCCATTTTGGAAGCACTTTGTGTCAAAGAGCTCTTCGACGACGAGATTTGATTTCTTAAGGGCGTTGCCCTTAAGATCCTACTCGGGGTGTTACC
>JAFTMP010000243.1 GCA_017452335.1 Clostridia bacterium | reverse complement strand
AATGGCAAGACCGGAAAGACCGCCGGGGGTCAGCCCCGAGGGACCGTAAAACAGGGAAACGCCCAAAGAGTAGAGCAGTACCGCCAGCACGATCATTAAAAGATCCTTGACGCGGTGTTGCATGGGGATGTTTTTTTTCATATAAGTTCGTCCTTTCTATCATTTTCTTTTTGTAAAACCTATAAAAAACCTTCAAAAAGCACCTTCCAAGCGGTGCTTGGTAGGTGCCGGTTTTGAAGCTATGGGAGGGGTGTTCTTACCGCTCCTTTTCGGAGGGCAGATACTTGGAGGGGTTCACACGGGAACCGTCAATGCGCACTTCAAAGTGCAGGTGGGGGCCGGTCACTCTGCCGGTTGCGCCCGATTTGCCGATCAGATCGCCCTTGTTGACAAGGTCGCCCTTTTTCACGGAGAGCTTTGACATGTGCGCGTACAGCGTCTTCATGCCGTTTCCGTGGTCGATGACCACATAGGTGCCGTATGTATTGCCCAGATCCCCTGCGATCTCAACGGTTCCGCCGTCTGCCGCATAAAGGGGGGTGCCTGTGGAAATGGCGATGTCAAGACCGCCGTGCAGCTTGTATTCGTTAAAGAGATATCTGTAACCGTAGTAGGAGGAGATGCGTCCTTCGGTGGTGGGCCACATCAAGGTGCCGGTGGCGCTTCCCTCGGGCAGTGCACCGACCAAATAGATCTCGTCAACTGCTTCCTCCAGCACCGAGGAGCCGGTTCTGGTTCTGGAAACCTCCACGCCGTTTTCATAAACAACGGTGTAGCTTACCAGTCTTTTGCCGTTCTTTCCTGCCTGATAAAGCTTCTTTTCGCCCACATACATGCTCTTATCCGCACGGTCAACCGTGGAGAACTTGATGATCTCCTCGATGCCGATCACCTCTTCGGTGATCACGATGGGCTCAACCACAGGCTGTTCGTGGTTGTTTAAGAAGGAGTCGATCTTGCCGTAGTCCACACCTGCAAGCTTTTCGCTTTCTGCATCGGCGCAGAGTGTGAGCAGAGCAACGATCTCGTTTCCGCTTAAAAATTCATTGTTCTTTGCGATGTAACCATTTTGATAGGTCAGTCCGCGCAGAACCGATTTGCCGCCCTCCTGCTCGCTGTAATCTTCAAGGAAGGCGTTCAGCGCCTGTCTGAGGGTCTCTTCGCTCTCGGCAATGGCAGTGAGCACGTTGTTGATATACAGTGCCCAGCCTTCGCTGTATTCTGCCTTCACAAGCTGTGCAATTCTCTTTGCCGCCAGCTCTAAAGAAAGGGAGGGGTCGGTGCAGTATTCTTCTTTGAGTGTGAGTTCTTCAGAAGGCTGATAGGGGGTGCCCAAAAGAGAGAGGGCTTTTTCAAGCACTTCCTCATGGCTGTGCCGTGCATCGGCAACGCCTAAACGCGTGTTTCCGTAGTACCAAACAGGAACCATCGTCTGCTCTTGCGTGATGGACTCCTTGGGCTCTTCCTCTTTTGAAACAGAGGGGGAGGGCACTTCCGTTATGGGAGAAGAACTCTCGATCTCTTCTTTAAAGGAAGGGGAAGGGGCAGAACCCTCTTCGGTGGTTTGATTTTTAGAGCTGCCAAAGCAAACAGCTAAAACAGATACTACACTTACAAGACAAAGAACCAAGGCCGCCAAAACGATCGCTAACTTCTTTGAAATTTTCATGAACACGCTCTCTTTCTTTTATTTTCGATACAAACTGAAAAACCGCACATACCGATCAATTTTACCATACATTTCTTCCCTTGTCAAGAAGCAAAAGAGGGCTTTTTGAAAAAAATCGGGTGAAATCGCCGTTTTTTTGTAAAAAATCTGCAGGATACCGCGGATTTGCGCGAAGACTGTTGCAATTTCCCTGCCGCTGTGGTATGATAAGGACGGAAATCCGAAAGAAGACACGACTACCGCCCCCTTGAGGGCTTAGTGCAAAACGGGAAAGGAAGCTTGTTGAAGCAACGAAAAACGATGAATGATCAAGAATACACCAACCCTTTTTTTAATAGACTCTCGAAAGCCCTTCCGCCCGTCCAGCCAACTCTTCCCGAGGGGGGCTTTGAGAGCCCTTCACAGCAGGATACCTTTTACATGTCCCTTGCCATCGAGCAGGCAAAGCTGGCGGCAATGGAGGGCGAGGTGCCCGTGGGCGCGCTGGCGCTCTGGGAGGACGGCAGAGTGGTGGGTTTGGGCAGAAACCGCAGAGAAGGGGACAAATGCGCTCTTTGCCACGGAGAAATTGAGGCGATCGCCCACGCCTGCGGGACCCTTCACGGCTGGCGGCTTCACAAATGCACCCTTTATGTGACCTTAGAGCCCTGCCCCATGTGCGCAGGCGCCATTATGAATGCCCGCATCAAGCGGGTGGTCTACGGTGCAAAGGACCCCAAGGCGGGGGCGTACGGGTCGCTTTTTCACCTGAACGATCTGGCGGTGAACCACAAGCCCGAGATCGTGGGCGGGGTGATGGAGCAGGAGTGTGCCGCCCTTTTAAAGGACTTTTTTGCAAGTTTGCGGGAAAAGCGCACGGGAGGTTGACAAGACAGCGCTTTTTTGATATACTTTTCCTATAATATGAAGAAAACCCTTTAAAGATCGGTGTTTGTAAGAATATACGAAAACGGCGCGCCTGCCGCAGCCGCTTTCAGAAAGAGGAGCATGCATGTTTGAAACCATTTATACCATACCCATCAACGAAGCCTTTGACAAATCCATTGAAGAGGGCAAGGGCTGTCCCTTCTGCCGTCTTTACGAAAAATTTGAAAATGACGAGCTGGAGCTGATCTTGGGCGGCTCCATGATGGAGCCCGACGTGCGCATCAAGACCAATAAGCTGGGCTTTTGCCACCGCCACTACGGGGGACTGCTTGGCAGAAGAAACCGCCTGGGCGTGGCGCTGATCTTGGAAAGCCATTTGGCAGAGATCCGCGGCGGGGTAAAATCCAGTATGACCGATGCCTTAAAGGGCGCGGGTAGCTCTGCCTGCGCGCGCATCAGAGAACTGAACAAGAGCTGTTACCTTTGCTCCCGCATTGAGTTTTCCTTTGGCAAGGTGATGGACAATGCGGTGCTGCTGTGGGAAGCCGAGCCTGCCTTTCGCAAAAAGGCGCAGGCGCAGCCCTATTACTGCCTGCCCCACATGGAGCTGTATGCCCGCGTTGCAAAAGACAAGCTGAAAAAGAAGGAATTTTCCACCTTCTACGAGCACATTTCCACCCCCACCCTGCGTTATTTTGACGAGCTGCAGGAGGACGTTTCCTGGTTTTGCAAGAAGTTTGACTACCGCTATGACGACGAGCCCTGGGGCAATTCCAAGGACTCGGTGGAGCGCTCGGTGGCGTTTTTGTCGGTGCCTGCCGATACGGAGAAGTGAAGATGAAGGGTGCTTTCGTTGTTTTTAGGAGCATTCTTGCCCTCATTTTAGCGCTTTTGTGCCTGTTTTGTCCCGTTTCCTGCGCGGAAAAGGAGGAAGTGATCTCCGAGGAGGCGCTGGAGTATTTTAACAAGGGGCTCTCTGCCTTCAATATTGCCGATTGCAAATCCAGCATGCGCGCGTATGCCATACTAAAGGATGCGCAGAGCGGGCAGACGGTCAACGGCTACCTGCTGTATACCGAGAATTTTTATAAAAACGAGGGGCATACCGGCTCCCGCAAAAGCGAGACCTACTACGGCTATTCCAAGACGCCCGATCAATTGCTTCCCGCGTCGCTGACCCATTTCTCCACCTCCTACCGCAAAGACGATCAGGTTTATTATGAAAACCTTAAAGAACATAAGAAGTACCGCGTTGCCCTTTCGGAGGACTATAGCTCTGCCATGGGGCTCTATTCCCTTGGAAGCGGTGTTCCACAGGGAACATACGGGGTAAAAGGGGGCGGTACGGTACGTGCCGATCTGATCTTTGATTCTAAGACCTGTGAAAAGCTGCAGGCGGTGTTGATCTATAACATGAAGAGTGCTCTGTTGGGAAGCGATGCGCAGATGACCTGTTCTCCCTTGACGGTTTCTGCTCATATAAACGAGAAGGACAACCGCTTCACTGGCTACACCCTAACCTTCACGGGCAATACCGAGATCTCGGGAAAGGCATACCGCCTGTCCTTTCATTATGAGGAGGTCTTCTTTGACTATGATACTAAGGAAGAGATCGCTTTCCCCGCAGATTTAGACACCTATGAAAAGCTGAAATGAGGAAAAGAGGATGGGGAAGGAAACATGATGGAAAAACCCATACTGTGCTACCCCGTGGTGGTGGAGGGAAAATACGATCAGATCAAGCTCTCCTCCCTGTTTGAAGGGCAGATCTTCACCACAGAGGGCTTTGGCATCTTTAAAAATGAGGAAAAAAAGGCGTTTTTTAAACGCCTTGCAGGGCGCACGCCGCTGATCGTCTTTACAGACAGCGACGGCGCGGGGCTGGTGATCCGCAATTATTTCCGCTCCATTTTGCCCGCCGAAAAAGTCATTCATCTCAATATCCCCCAGGTGCAGGGCAAGGAAGCGCGCAAAAGCGCGCCCTCCAAGGAGGGCTTTTTGGGGGTGGAGGGCATTGACGCACAGCTTTTGCGCACCCTCTTCGCACCTTATACCACATCAGAACAACACAACACCCACCCCTCCGCCAATACCCCTGCCCCCTATACGGGCGGGACGCTCACGCGCATGCGCCTGTATGAGCTGGGCTACGAGGGAGCAGAGAACAGCAAGGAAAAACGACAAGCGCTTCTTTCACGGTGCGGCTTACCCCGTAACCTCTCCGCCAAGGCTATGGTGGAGGCGCTGAACCTGCTTTATGGCGACGAGGAGTTGGAGAAAATGCTTTAGAGAGCAGATCGTCTTATAAAGCACTGCAAAAAATGGCTTTTTGCAGAAAATTGTACACCCGCCAAAAGGAATTTTGGCACATTTTATATATTTTTAAGGAGCTAATCATGAAAAAACAAGTTGCACTGTTTTTGGTAGTATTGATGATGCTTGGCGTATCTTCTGCCTTTGCGGGATGCGGACCCACCGGTCCCAGATCCAGAGAGGAGATCGACGGACACACCTATACCCTCAACGACGACGGAGAGACCTACTCCTTTTGCACCCTTGACCCCGCCTTTAGCGGCACCGAGCTGGTGATTCCCCAAACCATCACCGAGGCAGGCTACAAGGTCACCGCGATCAGCTACAGCGCCTTCAGAGATAACACCACTATCACCAAGATCACCCTTCCCCAGGGTATTACCGTT
>JAFTMP010000027.1 GCA_017452335.1 Clostridia bacterium | reverse complement strand
CAGATGCGATCGATCAGATCAATTCCTATGATTTGATCCTGTTTCTTGAGCCGGATGTTCGCTTTGTGCAGGATGGCGGAAGAAGTGAGATCATTCACGAAAACAGGGAAAAATACAGCGAACAGATCAAAGAGATCTTCAGAACGCATCATAAAAATTTCGTGTGTATTTCCGGAAATTATCAGAATCGGTATCTGCAAGCAATAAAGGAAGTTGAGAAATTATTCAACGACTCTTTATAATTTACAGCGAGCAGTACCAAGAGGGGGCTCATTTGCTTCCGAAAACGTAAATGTAAAAAAGGGTTACAGTAATGTCAACGGAAAAGAAATTACTAATTGCAACTATTGTGTTAGCCGTACTGTTTTGTGTTTTCGGCTTTGGTTTCAGCTTTGTTACAAACGCCTTTCTACTGTTAGGACTCCTTTGCGGAATCAGTGCCCTGTTTTGCGGTATTATTCTGTTAGATATGAAATTAGGAAAGAAGCCCAATCCGATTCCTGCGGGAATCGGCATGACGGTTTTGGGGTTGATCTTTCTTTTTGTGATGGAGCAGTTCCCGCTGATTAACATTCCGTTATCGGCGGCGTATGCCGTTGCGGGTGTGGTTGTGTTGGTGAAGGGAATCAAGGCGCGGCGCAGCGGAAGCAATCAAGAGATAATGGCACAAAGCGACGGAGACGATCCGGAAATAGAGGTGCAAAGCGGCAGGAGCAATCAAGCAAAGAAAGCCAAAGATCCGATAAGCAAAAAAATATTTAGAGGAATCTTCTTATTTGTCGGAGGACTGATTGTAACGATCGCACTGTTTTGTATCTATCCCGTATTGATGGGCGTTGGGCACGTGATGGTCGTGATAGGCATGATGATTTTCGTAAAAGGACTTTCCGAACGCAAAAAAAGGAAGGCGTCTTCCCTGCAAGAGGGCGGCACACACAGTTTGGATGCAACGACATCACAAGCAAACAGCAGTTCGCGCAGTACAGCACAGCCTGCAATGCAGAAGAAAAGAGAGTATTGTGCGCGCTGTGGAAAAGATATAACGGCTCTTTCCGCCGGACAGTTTGTGTTTATTAAGGGTGCCAAGTATTGTATGGATTGCAAGACGGCAATTGAGCAAGAGCAACAACAGAAACAAAACATGATTTGCAGCGTGTGCGGCACGAAGGTGCCTATAGAGGACATGCATGTGATTGATGATGCGCTTTTGTGTCATGAATGCTTTTTGAAAAAGTACAGCAATACAGAGCTTTACGCTGAAGAAGTGCCCGGTGCGGCAGTAGATGAGCGTTCTGTAAAGATTCTTAGCCAAAAGATCATTGCGGAGATTACCAAAAATCCGTCGGATCACTACCAGCTTGCAAGCCTGTTATGGACGGATGCGGCAGAATGTTTTCCGCAAGATTATTTTCAGTGGGACGGCGCTTGGTTCAATCTTGATTTAAGAACAGGCAAATTGTTTGCGAAGGTTTCGACCTATCCCAATCAATTCGGGGCAAGTTATGAAGACACCATTTTCTTAAGCGTGGCTGAGTTTGCGCGGATTGCAAAAAAATACAACATGGCAAAAGAACTGCAGGACTTCAAAACAGAGGAAGATTGGGCAAAACTGATTGATGACAGCCTAAAAAGAGCAATATCCCATGCGCGGGTGGAACTGCAAAAGCAAGAAGAGGAACGCCAAAAAAGGGAACAGCAATGGTATGCCGTGAAGATCCCCAAGGATTTTGCCCAACGTAAGCCGAGTATGGATATCACCGAAGTGGTTTTGGAAATTTCTCAACGCTATGCAAGCCGAAGCGTGAAGGTCACCGTTGAAAAGGAAACATATCACATCCTGTATGTAAACAACTCGCACCTTTCCAGTTGCGTTGACCGCTATGAAAGGACGCTGACGCCCGCCCAGGCGGCATGGCTTGAACGGCAGATTCAAAATACCATTAAAAATCCTGATAATTCTACCTGGCAGTCGCTTCCCGGCGGCGATACAATGAGCATTGCAATTCGGCAACGAAAAGGGAAATCTGTTGAACTGCACGGAGGACTTCCCATCAGAAAGTATTCTGATCTGATGAGTGAGCTTGAAAATTTGGCGCAGTATGGTTCTCGGTGATGATGTACGCTTATTTGAGCGGACTTTGCAGCGAAAAGCATGGGTAGCCATAGTGAAAAAGAGGTGAAAATGCTGGCAACAAAAAGAGGAATCGTGTGGGGTGTGTTGAGCGTGATCGTATCTGTGGGTTCATTTGTATTACCGATTATGGCGTTGATTATCGGAACTGTAGCAGGAAAAGCGGTATATGATGTTTTGTGGCCGATCGCGCTGGCGTTGTTCTTGTGCTTTCCGCCAATTGGATTTGTCCTTGCCTTTATTGGTAAAGTGCGCAGTGCATCGGAAACAAAGGCGAGAACGCTTTGTAACGTTGGTGCAGGTGTGGGCATTGTGTTGTCTGCCGTGTTTTTGTGGATGATGACCGGCGCTGCCTTTCAGGATTTTCTTCTTTTGAAGGAAGATGCGGCGGTTATTACCGCACTAATTGATACCTGTTTGCTTACAGGATATTTTCTTGCGGCATATATACGAGGCAAGATTCTTTGGTTTATATAAGGGACGGCTGTTTAAACAGGACTCATGAATTATGAAGCATTATCCGGATCCGTGTCTTTTGAATATCGGCATGTGTGTCGGGTGAATGATTGCTGCGCTTTTTTGGGAGGATTGGAAATATCATGTCTTTTTTTCAAAAATGGAATGACTTCATCAAAAAGAAAAAAGAGAATGAACTGAGCACGAAGAATGCAATCGAAGAAGATCAAAAGCACGTGACGTCATCCTCAAAGAACGCTCAAGCCGAAGGTGATCGGGTGAAAAGGCGTTGCTGTGCAAGATGCGGCATTGGTTTGTCAACGATCCCCCGCCACTGTGTGAAGACGATCGGGGATCAACAATACTGTGATATTTGCGAAACGATCGTGCTTCAAGCGCAGAGCAGGGAGGCACGGCAAAAACACGATAGCAAAACGCCCCTTGCTCCTGTTTTCGGCGCAAAACGGCATCTGACCTGCGCAAGATGCAAACGAAGCATTTTGGATGAAAACACCGTGTGGATCGGCAGTCATCGCTTTTGCCCCGACTGCGCACAATCCCACGCCAAGGCGCAAGAGGCGCGCGTGCAAATGCAGAAGACCGAGCAGGCACAAAAAATAGTGAATGTTCTTGTACCGACCCAAAAGCACAAGGAAACGAGCACACCTCAAACAGACGGACGGTATCCGACCTGTGCAAAATGCAAACGAATTGTTTTCGATAAAAATGCCGTGTGGATGGACAGCCATCGCTTTTGCCCCGACTGTGCACAATCCCATGCCAAGGTGCAAGAGGCGCGCGTGCAAGTGCAGAGCGCCGAACTGACTCAACAATTGGTGAATGTTCTTGCACAAGTCAAGAACAAGAAGAAAGAGGACACGTTTTCAAACATTCGTTCCATGCAGGCACAGCGTTTGGTAAATATTTTGATTCAAATTCAAAAGAAAAAGCAAGAAGAGTCGATGGCAATTTGTTCTGTTTGCCGATGCCGGGTGTTTGAAGAAAGCATGATTTTTGTGAACGGTGCATGGTACTGTGAGGATTGTTATAGCTTTACCTACGGCAAAAGCAGCGAAAATATTCCGCTTTTAAAGAGCGAGCCGCATCAAATCAGTTACGAAATTGACGGGATCGTTGATCATACCTTGTTTTCTTGTGTTGTGGATGTTGCAGATCGGTTGATCACAGGTGGATTTCGTTTTTCCAAAACGCGTATTGGCGGCGATGCAAACCATACCGGCAGTAACGGTTTGAAGACTTCATACACGGATTACGATGCGTTCAAGCAGTGTATGGACAGCGATATCGTCAAACGTCAACTAAGCTATTCATATATTTGTGCCTTTCTTGCGCGAAACACATTAAAGGTTTACATTCTCGCAGAAAACGGTCGTACGGTTCTTCGTTGGTTTGACACATCGGATAAGGCCTTTGCCACCACGCGCTTTTTTACCGAGCAAATAAATGAAGAAGTGTATGAGGGCAGGTGTATGGTAAAGCAAATTGACAACATTGTTCCCGACGACGATTTTTTTGATAATTGGTTGCGGGAATAGGGCAGGGCTAACGGCTTTGGCATGTCGCTGGAGCGCTTTTAGTTCAATAGCTTTTTAGATACGGAAAAACTGAATACTTATAGATCAACCGCCGAGCGTGAAAACTTGTCTTTCACGCTCGGCGGTTGTGTATGAGATTTCAAGATACCTCCCTTTGCTGAATGCTTTTGGTGCTATAATTGAAAAGTGTTCTATCATTTAGCGCAGAAGGTAATTTTTGGCTTGGAGGAGCCCCGTTTTGTGTGTTTTTTTTGCCGTTTTTTATTGAAATGCGGAAATAATGTGACAAAACTATTGACAAATCGGTTAAAAAAGAGTATAATGCTCATGTTATCGCTCATGGAGCGGTGCTTTTTATTTTTTGGATATTCCGCATGCCCGTATCGGAGGGCAGGCGCTGTATCAATATATTTATTTTTTAGGAGAATAGACAAATGAAAAAGTTTCTGACTCTTCTTCTGGCTGTAGTAATGGTTGCTTCTTGCGCAATCAGCTTCGCTTCCTGCCAGAAGTCCGGCGCGGGCTTCACCACCGACGCTGACGGTAACGTGGTCGTTAAGATCGGCGGTATCGGTCCTCTCACCGGTGACTATGCAATTTACGGTACTGCCGTAAAGAACGGTGCACAGATCGCAGTTGACGAGCTCAACGCGAAGGGTGCATTCGAAGGCATCAAGTTTGAGCTTCTGTTCGAAGACTCTCAGGGCGACGGCACCAAGGCTGTAAACGCTTTTGGTAAGCTGCAGGACGACGGCATGAACGTGTCCTTGGGCGGCGTTCTCTCCGGCGAGACCAAGAACATCGTTGCAACTGCTGCTGAAAGCGGCGTTCTGCTGATCACTCCCTCTGCTTCTGCACTGGACTGCATCGGCGAAGACAACGCATTCCGCGTATGCTTCAACGACCCTCAGCAGGGTGAATGCGCAGCACAGACCATCAAGGACAAGAACATGGCTACCAAGATCGCTCTGTTCTATGACAATGGTAACGACTACTGCGTTGGTAACATCACCACCTTCAAGGCAAAGGCTGCAGAGCTGGGTCTGGAGATCGTAACCGAGCAGACCTACACCTCCAGCACCAACACCGACTTCAGCACCCAGATCACTGCGATCAAGGAAAACGGTGCTGAGCTGGTATTCATGCCCATCTACTATTCTGACGCTGCAAAGTTCCTGCGTCAGGCTTCCGGTAAGCTGGATGACCTCATCATCTTCGGCGTAGACGGTCTTGACGGACTGATCGACGAGTGCGGCGCTGAGTATCAGGCTGACTGCGAAGACGTTATTCTGCTGACCCCCTTCTATGCAGACGCTACCGACGATGTAACCAAGGGCTTTGTTGATGCATACAAGGCTAAGTTCGACGGTGCTACTCCCAACCAGTTTGCTGCTGACGGCTACGACGCAGTTCTGGCAATTGCGGAAGCAATGAAGAAGAACGCATTCACTGCAGACCAGCTCAAGGAAATCAGCGCTGAGGATTTCAACAGCAAGATGGTTGCTGCAATGACCGAGATCACTCTTGTTGGTTCTACCGGTACCATGACCTGGGTTGAAAGCGGCGAGACCAATAAGCAGCCCCGCGTTCTGCAGATCAAGAGCGGCAAGTACGTTGAGTACACTGCAGGCTGATTGATCAGATAATGCAAATTTGAGGAAATGTCCTGCAAAACTTCTTGCAGGGCATTTCCCCGCTTCAAAAGCTTGCTCCCAAGGGAGCGAAAACGGATCTGTATGAGCGGGGGACCCGCCGATACGAGAACCCCGTAAGGATCCGCGTGCAGGATCAGATGCTTATATGCGGCGTTGTGCACTAAAATCGGGTTCGTCCCTTTTTATTTCTGACATACTAAATTTTGACGCCTGTGAAAGGTTTTTTGCGGGCTTTGGCGCATTGCCGCTTTTATAATGATTTGAAAGGCTTGCCGCATGGGCGGCTTTAGGCTAAAAGTATGACTTTACTTATAGAAACATTGATCCAAGGCATCAGCTTAGGTAGTATCTACGCGCTGATCGCTCTGGGATATACCATGGTTTACGGCATTGCAAAAATGCTGAACTTTGCCCACGGTGATGTCATTATGGTGGGCGCTTATACGATCTATACCACAATTTCTTTGGCGCATTTTCCGGGCTGGCTGGGGGTTTTGACCTCTGTCGTATTCTGCTCGGTGCTGGGTATCGTGATCGAGTTCCTGGCGTATAAGCCTCTGCGCGGTGCGCCCTCGCTAAACGTTCTGATCACCGCGATCGGTATCAGCTATTTGCTTCAGAACCTGGCTCTGCTGATCTTCGGCGGACAGCAGGAGGACGTTCCCAATACCGGCATCAACGTTCCTTCGCTGGATTTAGGGTTCGTGGTGGTGGAAGGAAAAGTGATTTTCACCATCGTTTTGACCGTCGTGCTCATGATCGCACTGACGTTATTTATCAATAAGACAAAAATGGGTAAGGCAATGCGCGCGGTATCGGAGGACAAGGATGCGGCAAGACTGATGGGCATCAATGTAAACCGTACCATTTCGCTGACCTTTGCCATCGGCTCGGCGCTTGCGGCATTTGCAAGTCTTTGCTATGGCATGAACTATACATATATCAAGCCCACAACAGGCTCTATGCCCGGTATCAAGGCATTTACTGCGGCGGTATTCGGCGGAATCGGGTCTATTCCCGGAGCAATGCTGGGCGGCTTTGGCATCGGTATTTTGGAAAAGCTTTCCCAGGCATACATCACCCCCATCTTTGGTGAAATTACTGATGTGATCGTGTTTGGCGTGTTGATCATCATGCTGGTGGTGCGCCCCACGGGTCTGCTTGGCAAGAAGATCAGAGAGAAGGTGTAAGGGATGAAAAATATGCTTTCAAAGATCAATCGCAAAGATGCGCTGACACTGGGTGTTCTTGTTGCCATGTTTTTGGTGTTTTTTGTGGTGCTTTCTACAGGCATGGCATCCAATCAGCTCAAGAACATGATCATTCCCATGTCATACTATATTTTGCTTGCCATTTCGCTGAACCTGATGGTAGGCGTGCTCGGTGAACTGTCCTTGGGGCACGCGGGCTTTATGTCGGTGGGTGCTTACGTTGGGTGTTACGTGGCAGTGACATTGGTTGAAAAATATCCCTCCATGCCTCTTGCGGCGTATTTGCCCATTGCCATGGTCATCGGCGGTCTTGCCGCGGCGGCGTTCGGCGTGATCATCGGTATTCCCGCACTGCGTGTAAAGGGTGACTATTTGGCGATCGTAACCCTGGCGTTTGGTGAGATCGTTCGTACGCTGGTGCAGAATATGAGCGTGTTTGGCGGTGCGCTGGGCTTGGATACCGGCGATATCCGTCCCAAGAATACAGCCCTCACTCTGCTTCCCTTTACGGCGGCAGTGGTGATCCTTTCTGCCATCCTGATTATGAATTTAGTGCGTTCCAAGCACGGACGCTCCATTATGGCAATTCGTGACAACCGCATCGCGGCAGAAGCCTGCGGGATCAATGTAAACTTCTACAAGGTAGCGGTGTTTGGCATTTCTGCGTTCTTTGCAGGCGTTGCGGGCGTGCTTTACGGACACAACTTCACCATCATCAAGCCTGAGACCTTTGGTTTTAACATGTCCATTGAGATCCTTGTTATGGTGGTGCTTGGCGGTATGGGCAGCAACATGCTTGGCTCTGTGGTAGCCGCAGTGGTGCTCACAGTTTTGCCCGAGATACTTCGTGACTTCCAGGACTACAGAATGCTCATCTATTCCGTGATGCTGGTGCTCATCATGCTCTTTACCTCTGCGCCTGCCTTTGCGGGTATTCGTGAGCGCTTGAGCCTTGGATTTATTAAGGAAAAGCTGACCGCAAAGAAAAAAGCGAAAAAGAAAAGTAAGGAGGGTGATGGAGCGTGAGTAACAGAAATACCATTATTTCGGCAAACGGTACCGAAATGTTTTCTCCCCCTTCTAACGTGCTGATCCCCACCAGAGATGAAGGCAAACAGCCCGTTTTGGACGTGAGGGGATTGGGCATCGACTTCGGAGGGCTGAGAGCCGTGGATGAATTTACCATCACGGTAGGTCCTACCGAGATCGCAGGTCTGATCGGACCCAACGGTGCCGGCAAAACCACTGTATTTAACCTGCTTACCAATGTGTATAAGCCCACCAGAGGCGCTATTCTGCTGGACGGTCATCCCACGGCGGGCAAGACCGTTGCACAGGTAAACCGTATGGGCATTGCCCGTACCTTCCAGAATATTCGTCTGTTTGATCAGATGACGGTGCTTGATAACGTGCGCGTGGGCATGGGCAACAATATTCACTGCAATTTTGCAGAGTCCTTTTTAAGACTCCCCAGACATTTCAAGGCTGAAAAGCGTTCCACCGAAAGAGCACTGGAGCTACTGTCCATCTTCAATATGGAAAGCGAAGCATATACCCTGGCAGGAAATCTGCCTTACGGTGCACAAAGACGTCTGGAGATCATCCGTGCGCTGGCAACAGAGCCCAAGGTTCTGCTTCTCGACGAGCCTGCGGCGGGCATGAACCCCTCTGAAACCGTGGCGCTGATGGAAAGCATCCGCTCTATCCGTGACACCTTCGGGATCGCCATCATGCTCATTGAGCACGATATGAACCTGGTCATGGGAGTATGCGAGGGTATTGCCGTGCTGAACTTCGGTAAATTGATTGCCAAGGGCACGCCCGATCAGATCAAGAACAACGAAGCGGTGATCGAAGCGTACCTGGGCAGACAGGAAAAGAAGGAGGCGTGAGAGATGCTGAGAGCGGAAAACTTAAACGTATACTATGGCAACATTCATGCCATTCACGATGTATCCTTTGAAGTAAAGGAAGGGGAGATCGTTTCGCTCATCGGTGCAAACGGTGCGGGTAAGACCACCACCATGCACACTGTTTCGGGACTTCTGCGTTCCAGAACAGGCTCCGTTACCTTTATGGACAAAAATATTTCCCATACCGATGCCCACAAGATCGTCAACATGGGTATCGCACAAGTTCCCGAGGGACGGCATGTTTTTTTACAGATGAGCGTGGAAGAAAACCTTGAAATGGGAGCGTACACCACGCCCAAGACTATGAAAGCCGATCTTGAAAAGGTTTACTCCCTTTTCCCCAGACTTTTGGAGCGCCGCCGCCAGGTGGCGGGCACCCTTTCGGGTGGCGAGCAGCAGATGCTGGCAATGGGCAGAGCCATGATGAGCCGCCCCAAGCTGATGCTGCTGGATGAGCCCTCTATGGGTCTTGCGCCCATTTTGGTGGACCAGGTGTTCTCCATCATTAAGGAACTGCATGCAACGGGTATTACCGTGCTGCTGGTAGAGCAGAATGCAGGTAAAGCCCTTGCCATTTCCGACAGAGCCTACGTGCTTGAATCGGGCAGAGTGGTGCTCAGCGGTACAGGTGCAGAGCTTGCCGCCAGCCCCGAGATCAAAAAAGCGTATTTGGGCGGTTAATTTTATTAAAAAACAGAGTGTTTCGATGATCGAAGCACACTGTTTTTGTATATACTGAGTAAGAGCAAAGCCGGGGGAGGGGACTTTTACTTTTTTTGAAGCATTGTGACAAAAAAGTGTATATTTTTTGAACAAAAATCAAAAAAGCCCTTGACATCCTTTGCATTATGGTATACAATAATACAAAATTATTTTTTGGAGGTAATGGTATGAGCCGAGTTTACAATTTTTCCGCAGGTCCGTCCATGCTGCCTCTTCCTGTACTTGAGAAGTGTGCGGCGCAGATGCTTAACTATGAGGGCAGTGGGATGTCAGTCATGGAGATGAGCCATCGATCGCCTGTATACGATCAAATTATTAAGGATGCCATGGCATCCCTTCGCAGAATCATGAACATTCCCGAAAACTACAAGATCCTCTTTTTGCAGGGCGGTGCGTCCCAGGTGTTTGCCTCTGTGCCGCTAAACCTTATGCCTGCAGGGGGAAAGGCGGATTATATCGTTTCGGGACAGTTTTCCGGTAAAGCATACAAGGAAGGACAGAAATACGGCGCAGTGCGCGAGGTCGCTTCCTCAAAGTCAGACAACTTCACCTATGTTCCCAAGGTAGAAAAGGATCAGTTTGATCCGGAGGCTTCCTTTGTTCATATTTGTTATAACAACACCATTTACGGCACCAAGTTTGATTATATTCCCGATACGGGCGATGTGCCGCTGGTAGCGGATATGTCTTCCTGCATTCTTTCAGAGCCCATCGACGTGAGCAAGTTTGGACTCATCTATGCGGGCGCACAGAAGAACGTAGCCCCCGCAGGTCTGACCATCGTGATCGTGCGCGAGGATCTGCTTGGAAATGCCCGTCCCGAAACCCCCACCATGCTCGACTACGCGGTGCAGGCGGCAAACGATTCCATGTATAACACCCCGCCCACCTATCCCATTTACGTGGCAGGGCTGGTTTTCAAGTGGATCGAGGAGACAGTCGGCGGACTTGAGAAGATGAAGGAATACAACGAAAAGAAGTGTGCGCTTCTTTACGATTATCTTGACGGACAGGACTTCTATATTGCCCCTGTGAAGAAGGAAAATCGCTCGATGATGAACGTCACCTTCAAGACGGGCGATGCCGATCTTGATGCCAAGTTTGTCAAGGAAGCAAAGGCGGCAGGCTTTGTGAACCTAAAGGGTCACAGATCGGTGGGTGGTATGAGAGCGTCCATCTATAACGCAATGCCCATCGAGGGTGTAGAAAAGCTGGTCGACTTTATGGAGCAGTTCAGAAAGGAGAACGCATAATGTACAGGATCAAGACCTATAATAAGATCTCCAAGGTGGGCTTGCAGGTCTTTGATGACAAATATACCGTGGGAAACGAAGTGGAAAATACCGACGGCGCCATTGTGCGCTCCATGGCGCTCCACGAGGAACAGTTCCCCGAGAGCCTGCTTGCCATTGCAAGAGCAGGTGCGGGTACCAATAATATTCCCATCGACCGTTGCTCCGAAGAGGGCATCGTGGTATTCAATACCCCCGGTGCCAACGCCAACGCCGTAAAGGAGCTGGTCATTGCAGGTCTCTTCCTTGCTTCCCGTAAGATCGTGGACGGCATCCTTTGGGCAAACACCTTAAAGGGCGGTGAAGGAGACGTTGGAAAGACGGTAGAGAAGGGCAAGAGTGCCTTTGCAGGTCCCGAGATCAAGGGCAAGGCGCTGGGCGTGATCGGGCTTGGTGCCATTGGCGCCATGGTGGCAAATGCCGCGGCAAACTTTGGCATGAAGGTTTACGGCTACGACCCCTATCTGTCGGTCAGATCGGCGCTGAATTTGGACCACAGCGTGAATTATATCTCCGATCTTAAAGACATCTACAGAAACTGCGATTATATCACCGTTCACGTGCCTTTGCTTGACTCCACCAAGGGTCTCATCGGTGCCGATGCCCTTGCCTTAATGAAGGAGGGCGTTCGTGTGTTGAACTTCTCCCGCGGGGGACTTGTAAACAGCGAGGCAATGCTATCAGCCCTTGAAAACGGCAAGGTGGCGGCGTACGTTACCGACTTCCCCTCGGAAGAGATGCTGGGCGTACCCGGCGCGATCGCCATTCCGCACCTGGGTGCTTCCACGCCCGAGTCGGAGGACAACTGTGCGCTGATGGCGTCTGAACAGCTTATCGACTATATTGAAAACGGCAACGTGACCAATTCGGTGAACATGCCCCAGATCAGCATGCCCAGAAGCTCGGAAAAACGCATCTGCGTGATCCACAAAAATATCCCCAACACCTTGACTGCCATCACCGGTATCATTGCAAAGGATGGGGTGAACATTGAGAACATGCTGAATAAGTCGAAGGGCGACTACGCTTATACCATGCTTGACGTGGCACCCACCGACTACGATACCGTCTGTGAGGAGATCAAGGCGGTCAACGGCGTGATCCGTGTGCGCGTGATCTAAAACCAATAAACCAACGGAGCAAGGACGGCTTTACTGTCCTTGCTCCGTGATTTTTGTACTTGATTTTCAGAAAAGAAGGGTGTACAATAAGGCAAGAAGAACAATGTGGAGGAGCTATGAAGACTTTTGATTGCAAATGGAATAGAGATGGCGTTTTAGAATCGGTTAAACGGGCAGGCGATCCTTATCACACGGTCTATCTTACTTCACTGGGGCAGATGGATCTTCCCGCGGGGGTGACTTGTGTGCGGACATGGGAAGAGCAGGACGACCGTCTTTTTCTGACTATCACCGTGAAGAATGAAAGCCCCCATCGGGTTGCCGCCTCGGATATCCGCTTCATTATCGGCGCCAATACCGAATACGGCTGGGATGATCCCCATGTAAACTATTTTGAGCGCGTTTTACAGAACGCCTGTATTTGCGGACACAGCTCCTTTTTCTATTGGACCCGCCCCTGCGGGGAAGGTCCTCATCTTGCCATGGTTACCACGGGCAATACCGCTCTCTTAGCGGAGTATAATACAAAGCCCTACAGGGTGAGCGCGGGCGCAGACGCTCTTGCACCGGGGGAGGAGCGGTGCTATACCTTCACTCTTTTGTGGATCGAAAATGACCGCGCTGTGCAGGATGCCCTGTATGATCAGGGCGGGGTGGCGCTGGATATTTTCCCGGGGCTTACCGTTCCCTGCGATAGTGCGTTGTTGCTTGCGCCCAAAAGCAAACAGCCCATCCATTCTCTGACCTGCCCCGATGCGGATATCAGCGAAGAGAAGGGCGTTTACACCCTCCGTTTTAAAAGCAGAGGCGAGCACAAGGTGCGCATCCGCTACGGTGAGGGCTATGAAACGGTGGTGGAGTGCTTTTCCACCCGCCCCGTGGAGGAGCTGATCGCCCTGCGCGCCCGTCATATTGTGGAGCATCAGCAGTATAGAGGGGAAAGGTGGTATAACGGTCTGTTTTCCCAGTGGAACGCCGAAAAGCGCAGGATGACCACCCCCGATGACTATATGGAGCTGCAAGAATATATGGTCAGCGCCGACGATCCGGGACTTTGCAAAGCCCCCTATCTTGCCGAAAAGAATGTGGCGCGCCCCGATGCCCATGAGATCGAAGCCATCGAATACTATATCGAGCATTTTGTGTGGGGCAGATTGCAGCGCACCGACAGTGAGGAGCCCTATCCTTATGGCATTTACGGGTCGGAAAGCTGGAAAAAGAACAGAGAAAGCGGTACAGGCTATCATTGCGGGGGCATTGGCATGGAGCGGATGTGGCGCACCTTTGATTATACCCATCTCATCCAGCTTTATTTCAATATGTATCTCATTGCCAAAAGCTATCCGCAGTACGTGCACTATCTTGATGCGCAGGGCTATTTGGAGCGGGCGCGCAGAACGGCGCTTGCCTATTTTGAGGTGCCCTACAGTATCTTTATGCACACCTATTGGGCACACCACGGCTACAGCGATTGGGCGTTTAAGCAGGGTAACTTCCACGAGCGTTACATCCTGCCCCTCATAGAAGCCAGCGGCGATGAGAAGCTTCGCTATTATTTTGAGACCAAATGCAAATACATGATCTACGATAACCCCTTGCCCTACGGCTCGGAAATGGCATTTGACACCACCGCCTTTGAGTCTACCCAAGCGGTTGCCCGCTATGCCATGACCCACGGGCTTGCACCCGATGTGGAGGGCTGGTACGACAAGAACTTATATGGCGCGGGTAAAGGCGGTTACCGCTCCCATCCGCAAATGGACAAAGCAAAGGAAGAACGCTTTTTACACTGCCAAATGGCGGCAAATCTTGCCTGCAGAGGCACACAGATGCGCTCCTTTTACCATCTTGGCTCGGATTACCGCGCAGGGGGGTATAAAAGCTATCTGCTCAGCTACATGACCCAAATGGGCGGTGCGGCGATCTTAGACTACGCTTTGTATTTTGCAGACGATCCCGCCTGTTTTGTGCGCACCGCCTACGCCTCTCTTTTAGCCCCCTGGGCGCTGGTAAATTTAGGGGAAGAGGACCCCTACTATCCCCACCCCGACAACGAAGGGGCGGTCGGCTGGGCGTGGCAGCCCGAGGAAAACGGCAGATGCTGGGACTTTATGAACTGCAAAAGAGGACCTTGGCATTATGACGGCGAGATTGACAGCGGTCTTTCGGGTGCAATCTGCGCCTCTTGCAGTGTGCTGATAAATGACCCCGTGTTTGGTCTTGTCTGCTACGGGGGTGATCTTGAAAAAGGGGAAGGGCAGACCGTCATTTTCCCAAAGGACGGCGTGCGCCGTGCTTTCCACGATTTAAGCGACCCCGAAGCGCGGCTTCATCTTGCTCTTGACCGTGATGCCCTTTTGTCGATCACCAAAAAGGACGGGGGCGACCTGCTTTTGACGCTTGAGAATATCACCGCCGATGCCCATATCACCACGCTGACGGTGGATGACCGCGCCTATTTGTTCAGCGTCCCTGATAAAAAGACCTTTTCGTTGCTCTATTCGCCCTCCAAGGGCGTGACCCTTCTGTAAAAGAAAAATGCCGATGAAAGCGTGTTGCTTTCATCGGCATTTTTGAGTTTGCGTTATTCCTCAGCCAGCGCCGCCTTGAGGGCAAGGGAGAGCTGATGGGGGCAGGAGGTGTTTTTAAAGCCGCAGGTAATGCTTGACAGCTTCTCTGCAAGCAGAGCGGCATCCATTCCCTCAGAAAGTGCGGAAATGCCCTTTAAATTGCCGTTGCACCCGCCGTAAAACTGTACGTTGTATACTTTTCCTTCTTCAATATCAAATGTAATTGCAGAGGAGCAGGTGCCCTTGGTTTTATATTTATAGCTTTTCATCGTTTAAAATCCTTTCATTTATTGTGCCCGACTATTGTACCATATACTTTCCAAAAATGCAAGTGAAACCTTGCTTTTTTAGCGGATATATAGTATACTGTAAAAAAGAACAAAAAAGGAGGGAACGGAATGATCTATCTTGCATCCTTTAAGCTGGCGAGCAGAGCACAGGAGGAAAACAGGCTTGCGGGAAGCGACGGCTCTGATGGCAGACCCCGCGGTGAGCGCACCCACCTGGTGGATATGGCTTGCTTTTCAAATAATAACGTCTATCCCTTCAAGCTTTTTCCCGATAAAGGACTGTCGAGCCTTTCCTTTGAGCCCATCACCATTTTGTACGGCGGCAACGGCTCGGGCAAATCCACGATCTTAAACGTGATCGCAGAAAAATTGGATCTTGACCGCTCCGCGCCCTTCAATAAGACCCCCTATATAGAGGAATATCTGAGTTTTTGCTCCTATGAAACGGCAAGAGGGGCGCGCATTCCCCGGGGAAGTGCGATCATCACAAGCGACGACGTTTTTGATTTTCTTTTGGATATCCGCTCCATCAATCAGGGGATCGACCAGCGAAGAAACGCCCTAATGGAGGAATACGACCGCCTCAGCAACCCCAACCACCATTATCAGCTCGGTTCCCTTGAAGAATACCACACCTTAAAGCAGAAGAACAAAGCCCGCTTCAAGACCAAATCGGCGTACGTTTCGGGCGAACTGTCATCAAGAGAGGTGCAGGGGCAGTCAAACGGCGAGAGTGCTTATCTTTATTTTACAGAGCGCATCAGAGAAAACGCCCTGTATCTGCTGGACGAGCCCGAAAACAGCCTCTCCCCCAAGCTTCAATTGGAGCTGGTGCGCTTTATTGAGGAGTCGGTGCGCTTTTATAACTGTCAGTTTATCATTTCAAGCCACTCTCCCTTCCTGCTTTCTCTGCGCGGTGCAAGAGTTTACGATCTTGATAGCCGTCCCGTT
>JAFTMP010000242.1 GCA_017452335.1 Clostridia bacterium | reverse complement strand
GATATACAGCCCTTCTTCATCAAGCTGTATATGGTCCACCACGCCCGTTGCCGTGATGTAGTGATCCTTGTCGGCATAGTAGTCGATCATGGACGGGGCACAGGAAACAAGGAAAACCGCGCAAAGAAGAATAGCGAGCACCGATGGGATTTTAGATCGTTTCATTGAAGCTCCTCCTTATAAAGGATTTGTTGCGGGCGCTTTTGGTGCTTGCGTTAGGCAAGCAGATCTTTTGTCATATTGATAAATTGGGCTTTGTATTCATCTGCCGTGCTCATTTCTGAAAGAAGTCCGTAAAGATGCTCCTTGGTGGTGGACCCCTTGTAGCGGCTGTCCTTTAAGAGCAGAGAAAGCTCGGTTACGGCGGCGGCAAAGCGGAAATCCTCGTCGGGCGACAGGGTAAAGAGATCCCCCGACAGGGTGAAGGATTCCTCCATGCTCTTGATGCCGTCGGGCGCTTTGTAGCGCACTGCCAACTGCCCGAAGGGCTGATTTTCGCTTGCAGGGCTGATTTTTAATTCGTAAAGCACCGTCACGCTGTGACCCGCCCCCAGCTCGCCTGCGTCCTTGGTGTCGTCAAGGAAGTCTTCGTTATTTAAAAGGCGGTTTTCATAGCCGATGAGGCGGTATTCGTCAACGACCTCGGGATTGAATGTTAGTTGGAGCTTGACATCCTTTGCCACGGTGTAAAGGGAGGAAAACAGGTCTTGCCCGAAGATCTTTTCGGCTTCTTCCTCACCGTCGATATAGTAGTATACGCCGTTTCCGTTGTCAGCAAGGGCTTCCATATTGGAGTCCTTATAGTTTCCCGTGCCAAAGCCCAGAACCGAGAGGAAGATGCCTGCATCCTTTTTGTCGGAAATATAATTTTTTAGCTCCTCTGCAGAGGAAATACCCACGTTTAGGTCGCCGTCCGATGCCATGAAGATGCGGTTGTTGCCGCCTTCGATATAATACTGCTCGGCAAGGCGGTACGCCATGGTCAGTCCTGCCTCTCCGTTGGTGGAGCCCGATGCCTCCAGGTTGTTGATGGCATCAAGGATCATTTCCTTTTTACTGCCCTCACAGCCCTGTAACACCACGCGCTCCGCACCCGAATAGGTGACGATGGATACCCGATCATCGCCATCCAACTTGTCAACCAGATGGGCAAACGCCTTTTTTAAAAGAGGGAGCTTATCCTCTGAGGTCATGGAGCCTGAAACGTCAATGAGGAACACCAGGTTGTTTTTGCTGTGCTGTGCGCTTTCCTCGGTTTTCAGCGTGAGCATCATCAGCGCCGTTTCGCTATTCCACGGGGTGGGGGCGATCTGCGCCTTGTAGCCAAAGAGCTTTCCTTCTTCGGGCGCGGGGCAGGCGTAGTCAAAATAGTTCACCAGCTCTTCGGTTCGAAGGCTCTTTCCCGCAGTGGCGGCAAGTTCTGCAAAGGAGTAGCCCGATTTGACCAGCTTTCTAAAATAGGTGTAGGACGCAGTGTCCACGTCGGAAGAAAAGGTGGAAACAGGCTGGGTTGCCGTGGAGATAAAGGGATTTTCAATAAGCCCGTCTTCGGCGTCGGGGTTTTCTTGGGGCGCTTGCGGGAGCTGCTCTTCCGCATCCTCAAGTGCGCCCCCGTAAAAGTCATTTTCGGGCGCCAAAGGATCGGTGGGGGCAGCTGCCGCGCAGGATGCCAGCATCAGCAGGGCAAGAAGCAGGCAAAGGGAGGTAAGAATTTTACGTTTGGTTTTCATTTTAAAACTCCTTTCGGTCAAAGGGCGGGGCAGTGGATGGAAAAAAGGGTTAGGACATCAGATCCTTCAGATCATTTTCAAGGGCGGTTGAGAGGACCAGCTCGGGATCGTAGTCAAAAAGGGTGGCGTAGTAAAGGTTTCCGGGGGTGTTTTCAAGGTAAGGGGAGCGCACAAAGCCTTCGCCGTCGCACAGCCAAATTTTGTTTTGCGGTGCGGGATCATCGGCGTCACGCTCATAGCCCTGCGTGCTTAAATAGCTAAGGCGGCTAAAGGTGTCAGCATCAAGGGTCACCATGCAGTATTCACTGCTTCCTGCCTGTTGCCAAATAAGCATGGGGGAGCCGGAGAAAAAGAGGGTATGGTCGATCTCCTCTTCTGTAAGGATCTCCTTTTCGGGCGGGGCATCGCCGATGCTGTCGTGCGGTGGCTCTTCCTTGTCGTTGAAGATGAGCACGCCCAAGCCTGCTGCCATCATGGTGGGCAAAACCAGCATGCAGAGGGCAAGGCAAGCGCAGATCAGTGCGACTGTGATGTTTTTCTTTCTCTTTTTGCGCGCGGCTGCAAAAAGCACCGTGCTTTCATAAAGAAAGCGGTCGTCAATAAAATTCAGTTCCTTTAGAAGAAATTGCGCTTTTTGTTCTTTGGTGTTCAAAGCAATCCCTCCTTTTCAAGCAATGTTTTCAGTTGTAATCGGGTGCGGTGAAGCAGCGTCTTCACCGTTCCCTCGGGCAGATCGTATTCCTTGGCGATTTGAGCAACCGATGACATGTGAAAATACCGCTTGATGAACACACAGCGCCGATCCATGGGCAGAGATGAGAGGAAACGGTTGAGCGTTTCCCGCAGTGCCCCTTGCTCTAACTGTTGCTCCACGCTTTCCCCGGACGGAATGCACTCATAAAGCTCTTCGATCGCCTCAGTGGCACCCATTCTTTTTTGTGCCTTCTTTTTGGTAAAGAGATTCAGTGCCAAAAAGCGGGTGATCTTGGAAAGATACGAGCCGAGATACATCGGTTTGTCGGGCGGTATCTTGTTCCACGCGGTATAGTAGGTGTCGTTTTCGCATTCTGCCGCGTCCTCCGTGTCGGAAAGTACGCCGAATGCCACGGAGCGCAGGAGCGTTCCGTATTTCTTTTGCGAGTGAAGGATCGCCTCTTCCTGCCGCATCAGATATAAATTTACGATGTGTCTGTCTTCCATGGTGTATGTCCCCTTTAAACCCTTTCACCAATAAAGTTTGAAAAATTTGCCGTAGGTTTCACTTTTTTAAAAAAAATAAAAAAATTTTTCTTACGGTTTTCATGGTATCATAAAAGCTCCTGTTTGTCAATAAAAAGAGCCTGTCCGCTGTGATTGGCGGACAGGCAGTGTGTGATTTTTATTCTTCTCCGGGCAGCTTGCAAACATCGATCCACGCAAGGGCGCCCGACGCTTCAAAAAGCTCTTCGGGGGAAAGGGCAATGGTGGCGTTGGCTTCTCCCGCCGCGGCGTAAACGGTGGTGAAGCGCAAAAGGGAATTGTCAAGATAGACCTTGACTCCCTCCTTGATACCAAAGGGGCAGACTCCGCCGGGGGCGTGACCGATATAGTCCTCCACCTGCTCCCATTTGATCATTGCCGCCTTTTTGTGGAAGAAGGCGCGGTATTTGGGGTTGCTGATCTTGCCATCCCCTGCGCAAACGATGAGGATGGGTTCATCGTCCACCAAAAAGGACATGGTCTTGGCAATTTCTCTGGGCTCACAGCCGATGACCTGCGCCGCGTGCTCCACGGTGTCGGAAAGGGTGGGCTGGATGGTGATGCGTTCTTCATATTTGGTGCCCTTAAAGTAGGCTTTTACAAGTTCAATAGACATTTTTTCTTCCTCGTTTTCGGTTTGATGATGCAACTTAGGACAGTATACCATACTTTTTTCTTTTTTGCAAGAGAAAGACACCCCGGAAAAGGGTGTCTTTCGTTTTGATATGGTCGATTT
>JAFTMP010000241.1 GCA_017452335.1 Clostridia bacterium | reverse complement strand
CCTTCCCCTCCGAGATATGCCTTTACCGCTTTTAACTTTACTTCCACAGAGTACTTCTTTAACTTTTGCATAAAAATCCCCCTTAGAGCTCTCTTGAAAATTTTTGCTTTTTCAAGTGTCTACTCTAAGGGGATTATATCACTAAAATCTGTCGGGGTTAATTTTTGTTTACTGCGACGCCAATTTAAGCCCTACAAGTAAATTTCCTTATAAGAAGGAGCCTTTCATCGACGTCTTTGTGTTTCTAAATTGTAAGATCACTTGATCTCTTTAAAAGTTTCCATCCACTTCTTAGCGATCACGCCATGTCCTACGTACGTGGGATGTACACCGTCACCAAGCAGGTAGCCCACAGGCAGTTTCTCTTGAAGCTTATCAAAATCCTCTTGCAGAGGGATAAACGGCAAGGAAAAACGCTGCGCAACGCGGCGCACTGCAGCAGCACGCTGTTCAACCTCGGGACGGAAAAAGTCATCATAGCAATCCGCCGTAGCACTTCCTTTCAAAACAAAGGGCTCCAGCAAAACGATCTTAATATCGGGTAATGCCTCAAAAATCTCCTCAAGAAGCATCGTATAAATTCTTTCGAATTTTGCCGTATCCACTCCGTTTTGATGTTGATCGTGCCATACATCGTTTACACCAATGAGCAAGCTCATATAGTCGGGCTTTAAATTGATGATATCACTGCGAATACGCGCATATACATCAACGATACGGTTTCCGCTCACTCCTCTGTTGTAAAACGTGTATTCTCCCGGTTCCGCGCTTGAAAGGGTTGCGGCAACCACATTGGGATAGCCCATTCCCAGCTTTCCGTTGTCAACTCTGCTTCTGTCCGCATCGGTGATTGAATCGCCTTGAAAAAGAATCGTCTTCATAATATCCTCCAAGTTTGTGATTTGTTCCTATAACAGTTTCAGTATACATCTGATTTTTCAAAAATTCACACATGTTTTTTGAATTATTTAAAAATAAACTGTTAATATATTTGTCAACTTTTGTCAACTAAACAAACTTTCAACAATATTTACAATATTGCACTTTACAACCTGTATAAAATCATGTATAATTACTACAAAAAGTAATAGTCAAGGTATCCAATGAAACACATACTGCCTCAAAACTTAAAAAGAATTCTCCTTCGATTTACAGCCCTTCTTCTTTGTTGCACCATGCTTCTCCTTTCCTCCTGTACCCTGCTCACACAAACCTTGATCCCGTTGCTTTCGGGAAGGGACGGATATTATACCGAATACGGCATATCCGCCTCCATTGAGGAGGAGTATGACGAAGAATACGAAACCCTTGCCGGAGAGCGTCTTTCGCAATTAAAGAACTATCTTAAAAAGAACGACAGCGCCGATTGTGAAGCGTTTTTGCAATGCTACATTGATTTTGAGCAATATATCTACAGTATTATGAACCACGGCACACTCCTTTACGTGGCGTTTTGCAAAGATCCAAATAATCAGGAATCATTCGAAGAATACGACCGGCTAAATAAGTTATCTGTGGATCTTGTAGCAGAGATCAACCAGCTCTACGATGATATTTATGGCAGTGTGTTTTCTTCCGCATTTTACGAAAACTGGTCACAGGAGGACATTGACGACGCCCTTCGACAAAGTGCGCTGTATACCGATGAATTTGTAGAGATTACAAACGAGCGCGATGAGTATGTTCTGCTTTACCAACAGCTCAACCAGGATGACCGTTCGTTCATGATGCAAAGCGCTGAATACTACGAGCAGATCGTTTCACAAAACAGAAAGCTTGCACAGCTCGCCGGCGCCGACAGTTATCCCATCTATGCCGACGATGAAGTGTATGGCAGAGATTATTCTCAAGAAGACGTGGAGCGTTTCTACGTTTATGTAGAAGAATACATGATGCCGCTGTGCGATGTACTTTCACAAAAGATTTCTTCAAGCAATGTGCTCACCCTACAGGCAGAGATCAGCCGCCTGCTGGAATATGACTGCTCCTTTTCATTGATGAACGAACGTCTTGAACCTTATACCGCCGTACTCGGCTCGGATTTTGAGAATGCCTTTTCATCTTTCAAAGAACACGTCTATACCGCAGAAAGCACTACCTCTTCCCGTGTTGCGTTCACTGCATATCTGGAAACGCAGTCCACGCCGATCTGCTATTTCGGACCCGATTATCAGTCGATTTCCACATACGTGCACGAGCTGGGGCACTTTAATGCATACTATTTTTCAAAACAGTCTATCAGCTCCATTGATCTGTGTGAAACGCAGTCACAATCCAACGAATGGCTGTATCTGGCGTATATTGAGGATCAGTACAAAGCATCCACCTACGATGCACTGACCTCCTACTATCTCTTGAATCAGCTCATCACCCTCTCTCTTGCCACCTGTTGTGATTATTTTGAGCGTCAGGTGTACGCAACACCCTCCTGCGGCGCAGAGGATTATGATGAATTATTTATAGAATGTACAAAAGAACTTGGAGCTTATGACTTCCTCTATGAGTATCTTGGCAATGATCTAAAGGGATATTGGCATTATGCAGTAGTTGCCAATTCCATGTACTATTTAAGCTATGCTGTGTCTCTCATTCCTGCAATGGAATTATATTTGATCGCCCGGGAGCAAAGCTTCACGGAGGCAACGGCGCGGTACTTGAGCCTGTGCACGGTAGAGGAAAGCGCGTCCTTTAAAGAAACCGTACAACACGCACAGCTAACACCTCCTTTTAGCAAGGAGGTCTTCGAAAAAATTTGTCAACATTTTTCCAAATAAAACAATGAAAAAAATTGAAAGGAGTTTTATCATGAAAAAAAGAATTCTCGCTCTGTTTTTAGTGCTGGTCATGCTCACACTCACTTCCTGTACCACCCTTGTCGGGCTTTCAAGTGACCGCCAGTTCCTCCAAAACGCCCTGGTTGCCGATC
This sequence comes from Clostridia bacterium, assembly GCA_017452335.1. GTDB lineage: Bacteria > Bacillota > Clostridia > Oscillospirales > CAG-272 > UBA11512. Next base: position 1,959 of record JAFTMP010000241.1, on the reverse strand, counting down.
AAGAGCTTGATCTGTCAAAGGATCCGCTGTATGATTTTGACGAGCGGATTGGTGCGCAGATTGAGGACCGCTTTGAAATTTTGGACGAAATACTGGAAAAGAACAGTCTTTTTAGGTATTTTAATTTCTTAGAGCTCTACAATCAACAAATGGGCGACATCTTCTACCTTTCCGATCAGGCAAATCTGGCATTTATCACCTACTGCATGGACACAAGCAAAGAAAAGGCTTTCGAGGATTATCAAAACCTCTCTGAGTTGTATACCGATCACTCCACGCGCATGATCCGTATGTACAGAACAATTCACGAGAGCATCTTTGGATTCCTCTTCTTCAGCTCTATGGATGGTGCCGAGGTAGATGAACTGTTGACGCTTTCAGACAGTTATTCTGACGAAATTGTGGAGCTGATCAAAGAGCGTGACGACTATGTACAAGAATATCAGACCCTCACCTACGCGCAATATGACAACGAATATTTGGAGCAAAGCGCTGAACTGTATGAAAAGATCGTAAAGTGCAACAATCAAATTGCCGTTGCCGCAGGATATGAAAACTACGCCGACTATGCCTATGAAATGGTTTACGCCAGAGACTATTCCACAGACGATGCCAAGGAGCTTCACAAAATGGTGAAGGAGCACATCGTTCCTTTATCAAACACGCTCAACAGCAGGCTTACCAGAATGACAGCAGATCCTTTTAAGACCTCTCAGGTTGGAGAGAAAATCGAAATGCTACGCTCGCCTGCCTCGCTTTCTTCTGTATCGACATCGACCAAAATGGATCAGTACTACGATCATCTTGACAGTTTTGGGGGAAGCAGAGAAAAACTGGCATACCAGCAGTGGAAGGATGAGGCGTTTGTATGCAGTGTATATGACGATTATAAAACACACAACACCTACCAGGCTGCGTTTACCACTGCTCTGCGCTATTATAACAAACCTGTTTGCTATCATGGCTATGGCTATAACAATCTGTCCACCTACATTCATGAGCAAGGACACTACGCTGCATTCTTTAAAACCCCTTCAGGTTACGAATCCCTCGATCTCTGCGAGGTACATTCTCAGGGTAACGAGTGGCTCTTTTATTCCTATATGGATAACGAAATTCTTTTCGATGACATTTACGACTATACCATTTCGTATATTTTGTTCGAACAAACCATTTACTTTGTGCTTTCTGCCGCTTGCGACTCCTTTGAGCAGTATGTATACGAGCATCCCGAGTTAACTGCTAAGGATTATGACGATGTATTTGACAGATGCGTGGAAGAACTGGGTGCCACCAAGCTCTTAGAAGAGAATCTTTCCATGGATCCCAGCGACTACTGGCACCAGGCAATTGTCGGCAATTCGATGTATTATATCAGCTATGCCGTTTCGTTAGTTCCTTCTATTGAATTGTTTGTTTTATCCAAGGATAACTACGAAGATGCCGCCAAAACCTATTTTGCACTCAGTGAGTATGAGTATGACGTGGGATTTGCGAAAGCACTGGAGGGTGCAGGACTCAGCTCCCCCTTTGATGAAGAGGTCTATGTAAAGATTAAGGAGTACTTCGCCTAAAGCGTGAGGTGGACCATGAAAGAAACTATTAAGACACCAATTGCCCTGGTTATTTCACTTGTTCCGGTATTTTTGATACAATGCGTACGTTTTCTTGAACAACTTCTGACAGTTATCGGTTTTATTTACGAAAATGGGCAATGCTTTGGGGCATGCACTGAGCGCCAAACTTAAAAACTCATCCTTTATGGATCGCACATATTTTCTGCCGTGCCTCTTGTATTTGGGAATGTGCGGGCGAAACATCGCAAACCTTCTGCAAACACTTTTGCTTCATGCAAACAATAGTATCCCTGTCGATGCTCTCCCCGCTCTTCTTTTCTCGGTTTTAAGTAGTATCCCCGAGCGATTGCTCCTGGCACTTGCCACGCTGCTGTGCGCTCTG
>JAFTMP010000240.1 GCA_017452335.1 Clostridia bacterium | reverse complement strand
TAAAACTTCTTCATAAAGAGATGCAAAATTACTCACGAGTCCTCCCTCACTTCTCGGGGTGTACCGTTTTTTGAAAGATAAATGAGCAATACCGAAATATCGGCAGGGCTGACACCCGAAATGCGAGACGCCTGTCCGATGCTTGCGGGGCGGATGTCATGAAGCTTCTGCCTTGCTTCTAAGCGCAAGCCGCCGATGGAGAAATAGTCAATGCCCTCGGGCAGTTTTTTGTTTTCCAACGCGGCAAGCTTTTTGGCGGCAGAGAGCTGCTTGGCAATGTACCCTTCATATTTGATCTCGATCTCCGTTTCAAGACGGATCTCCCGATCGGCAATGGGCTGAGGATCAAAGCGCATCAAGTCAGCATAGTCCACCTGTGGACGGCGTAACAGCTCTGCCATGGTCATACTGCCCGCAGGTGCACTGCTTCCCTTTTCTTCAAGTAGAGCGCACAGCTCCTTGCTTGCGGGAATGCGCAGTGTTTTTAAACGGGCACATTCACGGGCGATTTCTTCTTCCTTTGCCCGCACTGCCAGATAGCGTTCCTCGGGTAAAAGCCCGCAGGCATGTCCGATGGCGCAAAGACGGCGGTCGGCATTGTCCTGGCGCAGTAATAAGCGGTATTCACTGCGGGAGGTCATCACGCGGTAGGGCTCGTTGGTGCCCTTGGTCACCAAATCGTCAATGAGCATGCCGATATAGCTTGAATCGCGGGAAAGAATGACCGGATCTTTTTTAAGCAGCTTCATGGCGGCGTTGATGCCGGCGATCAGCCCCTGTGCGGCGGCTTCCTCGTAGCCCGAGGTGCCGTTAAACTGTCCCGCACCGTAAAGTCCCGAAACCTTTTTGGTTTCAAGAGTGGCAAGAAGCTCCAGGGGATCAATGCAGTCGTATTCAATGGCATAAGCAGGACGCATGACCAGCGCGTTTTCAAAGCCGGGCAGGGTATGAAGCATCTTGATCTGCACATCCTCGGGCAGGGAAGAGCTAAAGCCTTGCAAATATAACTCTGCCGTATCCGTGCCCATGGGCTCTACAAAAAGCTGATGGCGTTCCTTGTCCGCAAAGCGCACGATCTTGTCTTCAATGCTGGGGCAATATCTGGGGCCCGTGCCCTTAATGACACCGCTGTAAAGGGGAGAGCGGTGCAGGTTTTCTTTGATGACCCTGTGGGTGTTCTCGTTGGTATAGACCACATAGCAGGGCAATTGGGTGCGGGCGTTGAGCTCCTGTCCGTCGGTTTTATAGGAAAAGGGGGTGATGTATTCCTCGCCCTCCTGTACTTCCATTTTTGAAAAGTCCACCGAATCCTTGTGGATACGGGGCGGAGTGCCCGTTTTAAAGCGGCGCATGGAAAAGCCCAGCTTTTCTAGGCAGGCGGAAAGATGGGTGGCAGGGAGCATGTTATCGGGTCCTGCCGAGAGGGCGCTTTCTCCGATCACGATGTCGGAGGAAAGGAAGGTACCCGCGCAAATGATCACCGCATCCACCGGGTAAATGCCTCCCAGGGCATTTTGAACTCCTGTGACCACGGGTATCCCTTCTCGCTCTTCTGTGAGAATTTCGGAGATCTCCGCTTGGATGAGCTGGAGGTTTGGGGTGTTTTCCAGTGTCTTTTTCATCAGTTGGCTGTAGGCACGCCGATCTGCCTGCACGCGCTTGGAATAAACGGCAGGTCCCTTGCCCAAATTGAGGGTGCGGGATTGGAGGGTGACCTTGTCTGCCGCCACGCCCATTTCGCCCCCCAGAGCGTCAATTTCAAAAACCAAATGCCCCTTGCCCGTTCCGCCGATGGAGGGGTTGCAGGGCATGTTGGCAACAGCATCGGCGTTCATGGTAAAGAGCAGAGTCTTTAGCCCCAGCCGTGCACAGGCAAGGGCGGCTTCGCACCCTGCGTGCCCGGCGCCGATCACTGCCACACGGGCGCTTTGTAAAATGTATGTGTTCATAAGCTCTCCGTTTGCGCCTTAAAAATAAAAGGAATGCCACAGGATCAGCTCTACTGCGAGAATGATCAGGGCGATCGCGGAAAAAATTTGGATGAGAATTTCTTTTTTCATGTAATCAATCATGGCTTTCGCTTGCGAAAGCTACCGTAACGCTGTGTTCAGCGCTTACTTGTGGTATTTTCCGTTGTTATTGATGGTAAATGCCCGGTAGGTCTGCTCCAAAAGAATGACCCGCATAAGCTGATGGGGAAAGGTCATTTTGGAAAAGGAGAGACGGTATTTGCAAAGTGCTTTGGTAGACTCGGGCAGTCCGTCCGAGCCGCCGATGACAAAGCTGATGGCAGAAAAACCCTTTTGGGGGATCTCTTCGATCATTTCTGCAAGCTCGGGGGAGGAAAGCTGTTTTCCCTCCACGCAAAGGGCAATGTTGTAGTCCTTTTCTCTGATCAATGCGGCGAGAGCTTTGTCGTCCTTTGCCTCAAAGATCTCGGGCTTGCAGTAGCCTCCCAGGCGCTTCATGTATTCCGCGCACGCCATACGAAGATACTCTTCCTTGAGCGTGCCGTGGCAGATAAAACGAACGTTTAACATGGCAATTCCTTTCTTGCATAAGCGCCCAAGAGCACCGTGGGCTCATCTCTTTGCGCCACCTGTACCTGTGCGTTCACGCCCCGCTTTTCAAATTCCGCAAGGACTGCCTCCAGCGCCTTCTTTGGCAGATTGTTTTCCTTGCTCAGGTGTCCCAGCAAAATGTGCGTTGCGCCTGTATAAGCAAGCACTGCGGCAAGCAGTGCGCCATCGGGGTTTGACAGATGTCCGCGAGTACCGCCTACCCGCGCCTTTAAATAAGGGGGATAGGGACCGTTTTTTAACATCTCCTCGTCATAATTGCACTCAATGAGCGCGGCGGTACAGCCGCTTAGCTCCGAAACCACGCTTTTGGCAAGCATGCCCATGTCGGTGGCGATCCCCAGGCGGTGCTCCCCCACCTTGACGATATAACCCACACTGCAGGCGCTGTCATGAGGGGTATAAAAGGAGTGCACGTGAAAGGGACCGATCTGCATGTCGATGCCCTCCTCGTGATAAACGGTGGTATGGGGAAGCGCCTCGCAGGCACAGCCTGCGGGCGCGTGTACGGGAATGTCGTAGTGACGGCAGAGCACGGGCAGGGCAGAAATATGGTCGCTGTGTTCGTGGGTCACGAACACAGCGCGCACATGATGAAGGCTTCCTCCGATAGAGTTTACTGCGTTTTTTAAACACTTGGCATTTTTGCCTGCGTCGATGAGCAGTGCGTCCTCGCCGTAGGAAATGTAGACTGCATTGCCCGAAGAGCCGGAATAGAGGGTGGCAAAGGTCAGTGTATTTGGCAGTGAACTGCCAAATACCTCTTGAAAATCAGTCATTGTCCACTCTCGTTGCACCAACGGGACGCACGTGCATTACCATGCAAGAGCCTTCGCCCATGGTCTCGTCAATGCTGTGTCTGAATGCCTCGGTGTAAAGACGGGGCACGAATGCCTGCATCGTTCCCGCAAAACCGCCGCCGTGCACACGGCAGGCACCGGGCAGGGGGAAGGAGGCAAGTGCTCTTTCCGAAAGGTAGATCGCAAGGGATTCGCCCTGCTCTGCAGGGTTCTTGGTGGTGAATACATTCTGCAGATACTTAAAGCTGGAGTTACCCGAAGCGGTGATGCCTGCAAGGAATCTTTCAACATCCCCTTCCTTCATAGCGGCGGCGATAGCGGGTACTCTTGCATCTTCATTCACAAAGTGCAGAGCGCGCAGCAGTGCGCGGTCGCCCGCTTCTTTTCTGATCTCGCCTGCCTTTTGCAGCAGATCGTCCTCGCAAAGACCGCGCAGAACCTTCTGTCCAAAGAGTGCTGCAACCTTCTTCATTTCAGTGGGGATGGAAGCGTAGTCGTCGTTCAGATCTGCATGGTTGCCGCCGGTATTCACGATGCACAGATCATAGCCCATACCGGTCAGATCAAAGGAAATCTTTTCAACGATGGGCTTTGCGGGATCTTCAAAGTCGATCTCCACAAATCCGCCCACAGCACAAGCCATCTGGTCCATCAGACCGCAGGGCTTGCCGAAATATACATTTTCAGACCACTGTGCATAGCGGGCAACGTCAATGGGAGAAACAGTGCCGTCGTTGTACAGATGGTTGAGGATGGTACCTACCATTACTTCAAAAGCGGCAGAGGAGGAAAGTCCCGAGCCCTTTAATACATTGGAGGTGGTGTATGCCGAAAGACCGCCGATCTGCAGACCGTTTTGACGGAAAGCATCGCACATGCCCGCTACCAGACCAATGGACTTGAAGCGGGGGAAGTTGTCGGGAGAAAGGGTGGTGATGTCTACAGCGTCTTCCTTGTATCCGTCGCTCTTGATGCGTACCATATTGGTATTGGTTTTGCATGCAACGGCGATCACATCGCAGTCTACCGATGCGGCGATGACTCTGCCGTGGTTGTGGTCGGTATGATTACCCGTGATCTCGCTTCTTCCGGGAACGGAGAGGATCATTGCCTGCTCCTGCCCGCCGTAAATGGATTCAAATGCCTCAATGGCGTTGGCATAACGGATCTTTGCGGCAGAAACACGCTCTTCGGTGTACAGGGTCTTGAAGGTTCTGTCAAATGCGCCCGCAAGGACGGCTTTTTTCAGTTCTGTGGTATTCATGTGGATTGATCCTTTCTGCATGATGTTTTTTTATGTAATGTGTTTTAAAATTCTTTTTTAAGGATTATTCCTCGGCATCCGCGCCTCTTAAAATGTCTCCCTCCTTCACGGGGAAGGGGACCTTTACAGAAAAGCGCATAAAGGGGTGGGGAGCGGAGTCAATGGCTTGTCCCTCTTCGTTTTGCATGTCGCAAAGGGTGATGCGCTTGCCGCAGGCTCCGGGGGTAAGCAGCTCGGCGGGCGCGCCGTTTACTGCTTTATTGCGTTGAATAAAGGTTGCACGCTGTGTGGTTTCGTCATAAGACTGCGCAACGGCAAGATACGCCTTTTCTCGGATATAGCCGGGGTTATTGGTAAGCTGTCCCGTACGGTCGGGGGTGTCTAAGAAATAGCCTGTGCAGTATTCTCTGTGGCTCACGCTTTCAAGCTCTCTCTTTAAGGCAGGATCGTATACATACCCTGCAGGGTCGGCGTTATAGGCGTCAATTGCCATTCTGTAGGCGTTGGCAGTTACTGCCGCATAGTAAGCGCTTTTCATTCTGCCTTCAATCTTAAAGGAGGTGATGCCCGATTCCATAAGCTGAGGAATATGCTCGATCATGCACATATCCTTGGAGCTCATGATAAAGGTGCCTTTATCGGTCTCCACCAAGGGGAAGCGCATACCGGGACGCTTTTCCTCGGCGATCTCATAAAGATTGTAATTCCAACGGCAGGGTTGGGCGCAGGTGCCCTTGTTGGCGTCTCTGCCCACCAAATTTTCGGAAAGCAGGCATCTGCCCGAGAAGGAGACGCACATGGAGCCGTGGATAAAGGTCTCCAGCTCCAATTCCTTTGAAATGCGCTTTTTGATCTGCGCAATGTCCTCAAAGGAAAGCTCTCTTGCAAGCACCACTCTGCTTGCTCCCATGCTCTGCCAGAAATCGCAGTCGGCATGGGAGACCACGCCTGCCTGGGTGGAAATATGGATCTCGGTTTGGGGCATGACCCTTTTGGCAAGGGTGAGCACGCCCGGATCGGCAATGATGAGGGCATCAATGCCGCTGTCCTTGATCTCGTTTAAAAAGCGCTCCAGTGCCTCAAACTCCCGCCAAGAGGGCAGGGTGTTGAGGGTAAGATATATTTTTTTGTTTCGTTGGTGGGTGTAGCGCGCGGCTTCATAAAGCTCTTCAATTTCAAAATTGTCAGCCGCTGAGCGCATCCCAAAGGATTTTCCCGCGCAATAAACGGCATCCGCACCGTAAAGCAGTGCGGCTTTCAGCTTTTGAAAATTGCCGGCGGGGCAGAGCAGTTCGGTCATATAACATTCTCCAAGGAATCGTGATGGTTGCGTACAAGGATATGGCGCGCACTCAATACTTGAGACTTGAGCGCGCAAAATACGCCATCTTCATTGTACAACATTTTTTCAAGATTGTAAATATCAAATTGAAGTTTTTTTCAAAAAGCTCTTTGCAAAAAAGGAAAAATAGAGTATAATGAGACGAATATCAACCAAAGGAGCGGGGAATTTCTGCAAGAAGCGTGCAAACAGCGCGCTTTTGACAAAGCAAGAGCCCCCAAAATATACTGTGGAGAAAAAATTACCCGAGCTTCTCTCCCCCGCGGGCTCGCCCGAGGCACTGCGCGCGGCGGTGTTAGCGGGAGCAGATGCTGTTTATATCGGCGGTACGCAGTTCAATGCCCGCATGAATGCCCGCAATTTTGACAGACCCGCCATCAAAGAGGCGGTAGAGACCTGCCATGAGCGGGGCGTGAAGCTGTATGTGACCATGAATACTCTCATTTTCGACCGTCAGATGAAGGAAGCGCTGGAGTTTGCCCACTTCTTATACGAGGCGGGGGTGGATGCCTTGATCGTGGCAGATCTGGGCTTTGCACTGGAACTGAAAAAACGCTTGCCCGATTTTCCCTTGCACGCCAGCACCCAGATGTCGGGTCACAACGTGTCTGCGGCGGCGTTTTTAAAGGATGTGGGCTTTGAGCGTATGGTGTGCGCAAGGGAGCTTTCACGTGAAAATATCAGAACCCTTTGTGCACGATCTCCCATTGAAATTGAGGCGTTTGTGCACGGCGCGCTGTGCGTTTCCCAATCGGGACAGTGCCTCTTTTCCTCCATCGTGGGAGGCAGAAGCGGCAACCGCGGAGAGTGTGCACAGCCCTGCAGACTCCCCTATAACGGAAAATATCCTCTGTCCCTAAAGGACAACTGCCTTGCAGGGCACATCAAAGAGCTTATTGACATGGGCGTGGCTTCTCTAAAAATTGAGGGACGGATGAAAAATCCCGAATATGTTTACGCAGTGGTGTCCCGTTATCGCAAGCTGCTTGACGAAGCGCGGGATGCCGATGCCGAGGAGATCAAGGACCTTGCCCGCATTTTTTCAAGAGACGGCTTTACCGACGGCTATTTTATGGGCAAGATCGGCATGCAGATGAACGGTGTGCGCAGAGAAGCGGATATTAAGGCAAGCGAGCGGCAAACGGTGCATATCAAGGACGTTGCGCCACAGCGCCTGCAGATCAAGATCGAGCGTCCGTCGGTGCAGATGGGCGATTACAGCTTTAAGCGCAACCCCAAGCCCCCGAAAAGAAAGGAAAGCGGACGCTTTTACAAGGCATCCTCCATTCCC